>JBGOYQ010000089.1:0-5631 GCA_041479735.1 Anaerolineae bacterium
CCACCGCCTCCCCTATCGCCACCCCGGCAGATCCCACCGAAAGCATGGCTGCTGCTTGGCGATCGGCGCTCGCCGCCGCTGCCACCACCCACAAGCTGATGATTGTACTGAATGAGGGCCAACTCACCGGCTTCCTGCTCTCGCGCCTCGACAGCCAAGCGGATCCCATCCTGAGCGATCCGCAGGTGTTCTTGCGTCAGGGGCAAATGCAGATCTTCGGCGTCGCGCAACAGGGACCATTTCGGGCGAACGTCCTGGTGACGATTGAGCCGGTGTTGAAGCCGGACGGAACGGTCGGCTTCGAGGTCGCCTCGGCTGACCTTGGCCCCATTCCTGCACCCGACTCCGTTCGGGAAAGCCTGTCCGCCATGCTGACTGAAGCCTTCACCGGATCCATCGGGTCCCTCGCCACCGGGTTCCGCATACAGACTCTGGCCATCGCGAACGGCGAGCTGGCTATCGTCGGGGAACTCCGCTAAACCGCGAACATGGATTATACCAGCCGGTCCGTAGCCCAGCAATCAGGTCGTACGACTCTGGCTTGCGCGTGGAGGCTGGCCGCCGCATTCGCGCTGCTACTGGCGGGCGCGTGCGCCGGACCGCGGGCGACCGCCGGCGTGATTCAAGTCTCGATCGCAGTTGACGGCGCGGCGCTTTCGAAGCAAGTCCCCTCCGGCAGCAGTGTTTCACAGGCCCTCACCCTGGCGGGGATAAAGCTCGGCGAGCTGGATCGAGCCGATCCACCCGGCTACACCGTCTTGACCGAAGGCGCCAGCATCCGTGTGACCCGCGTGGCCGAGCGGTTCGTGGTGGAAACTTCGACGTTGCCCTTCGAACGGCAAACAGTGCGCAATGAAGGCCTGCCCGAGGGCGAGACGCGCTTGCTGCAGCCGGGCGCGAATGGCAAGCAGGAGATCACTTACCGGATCGTCGAGGAACAGGGCAGCGAGGTCTCGCGCACGCCGGTCAAGACGATCGTAGTCCAGGACCCCGTCCCAGAGATCATCATGGTCGGCGCGCAGGCAGCGTTCAGCCCGGTGCCGATCCTGGGAACACTGGCCTACCTGTCGGGGGGGAACGCTTGGATCCTTCACGCCGACACCGGCAACCGTCGGCCCATCCTGGTCGGCGCCGACTTGGACGGCCGCGTCTTCAGACTCTCGCCCGACGGCAAGTGGCTGCTGTATACACGCGCCGCCTCCAAGGACGCGCCGGGCATCATCAACTCGCTTTGGGTGGTCAGCACGATCGAGGCCGACGCCAAACCGATCGACCTGAAGGCGCACAACATCATTCACTTCGCCGACTTTTCGCCGACGGCCCAGGGCGACCACACGGTGGCATACTCGACGGTGGAACCCTCTCCCGGATCTCCGGGCTGGCAGGCGAACAATGACCTGTATCTGGTGAGCTACAGTTCTGCCGGGTTCGTGACGGAATCGAAGAACATACTGCCGACGAACTCGGGCGGGCAGTACGGCTGGTGGGGCGCAGGCTTCGCATGGGCTCCGGACGGCAATCGGCTGGCGTATGCGCGGCCGGACGGTGTCGGCGTAATCGACCTCCGCACCCCGAGTATGGCGCCCCTGCTGGAGGTCGTCCCCTATCAGTCGATGGGCGATTGGGCTTGGGTGCCGGGCATCGCCTGGGGGAATGACGATCGTACCCTCTACATCGTCGACCACGGCATCCCCAACGGGCTGGAGAGCCCGGCGTCGTCGCCCATCTTCGACCTGGTAGCATTGCCCGGGCTGGGCGGGCCAATGCTCACCCTGGCTGACCGGACCGGCATGTTTGCCTATCCGGCCGTGTCGCCTCCCCTCCAAATGGCGACGGGCGAGATCGCCTCGCGGGTGGCGTTTCTGCAGGCGCTCTCACCAATCGAAAGCCAGGGGAGCAACTACCAGCTGGCGGTCATGGATCGGGATGGCAGCAACCGGCGCACGTTGTTCCCGCCGCCTGGCGAGACCGGGCTGGCCCCACAGCAGTCGGTGTGGTCGCCGGATGGGAGCCAGATTGCGCTAACATATCGGGGGGACCTGTGGCTGGTCGACGTCGGCACAGGGCGAGGCCAGCAAATCACCGGCGACGGTCAGACCACCTCTTACGACTGGAAGCGATGAGTGCCGCGCCCCGCGGGGGCCGACCGGTCTCTGGTGGGCGATCCGGGGGCGAGCCTCAAACGAGATAGCGGCGCTGTGGGCATGCGCGCCATCCGCAATCGGAATGATGGATCCGATGTCGGAAATGGAGGGTTAAGTGCGAGTTCTTGTAACTGGGGGCGCGGGCTTCATTGGGTCTCATCTATCAGATCGGCTTCTCCTAGAGGGCCACTCGGTCGTCGTGGTCGACAACCTCGTCACGGGTCGCGTCGACAACATCGCCCACCTGGCGGGCCGCCCGGACTTCCACTTCATCCGTTACGACGTCTCGAATTTCATCTTCATCCCCGGCCACATCGACGCCGTCATGCACCTGGCGTCGCCCGCCAGCCCCAATCCAACTTCCCCTTATGGTTACCCCCAGCTTCCGATTCAGACTCTCAAGGTCGGAGCGCTTGGCACGCATAACGCGTTGGGCGTTGCCCGCGCCAACAGCGCGCGGTTCGTTATGGCGTCTACGTCCGAGGTCTACGGCGACCCGCAACAGCACCCGCAAGTGGAGACATATTGGGGCCACGTCGATCCGGTCGGGCCACGCTCCGTGTACGATGAGGCCAAGCGGTTTGCCGAGGCGATCACTATGGCCTACCACCGCTACCACGGCCTGGACACACGCATCGCCCGCATCTTCAACACTTACGGACCGCGGATGCGCCTGGACGACGGGCGGGTCGTCCCCAACTTCATCTGTCAGGGGCTGCAAGGCGAGCCGCTCACCCTCTACGGCGACGGGCTGCAAACCAGGAGCTTCTGCTACGTCGATGACCTCGTTGATGGACTGTATCGCTTGCTCTTGTCCGATGTCCACGATCCGGTCAACCTCGGCAATCCGGCGGAGATGACGGTTCGGGAACTCGGTGATCAGGTGAACCGGCTGACCGGTAACGCCGCCGGCTTCCACATCTTGCCCGACAGCCGGGCCCCTGCCGATCCCCAGCGGCGCAAGCCCGATATAACGCGCGCGCAACAGCTGCTGGGATGGCGTCCCTCGACGGGGCTCGAGGCAGGACTGGGGCTGACGGTCGCCGACTTCAAGGCGCGGCTGTGACCGTCGCCACCGCTCGCACCCGCCGAGAGCTCGGCCGGTTCGTGAGGTTTAGCTTCGTTGGCGCGTTGGGTGCCGTAGTCGACTTCGGTACCTTCAATCTTCTCACGGCCGTGATCGGGCTATGGAGCATCCTGGCCAGTGCTCTGTCGTTCTCCGCCGCAGTGACCAGCAACTTCCTTTTGAACCGCTATTGGGTCTACCCCGATTCGCGCAGCAAGGCAGTCGGGCGTCAGGTCGTCCAGTTCGCGTTGGTTAATCTCGTCGGCCTGATCATCCGTACGCCCGTGTTCGCGCTGTCCGAGGGCCCGTTCATCCGGGCGGCCACATCGCTCGTCGTGGGCTCCTTGGGGAGATCGGGAGGCCTGGCCGGCGCGGCGGCCAACGCCAATCCGGTCATCCTCGGGCGGAATGCCGCCCTGGCGTTGGCGGTCGTCATCGTCTTGTTCTGGAACTTCTTCATCAACCGCGTTTGGACCTTCTCCGACGTGTCCTAGCCGCGCCCTGGGGATGGCCAACTGGGCGGCTTCCCCTCAGCTCGTCCGGTCGGTATAATTCCGCGGCAGACGGAGAGGCGGTTCAGCCGATGGTGCGGTTGCCCAAGGCGAAGTCCATCCCCATCTACACTAGCGTCGGCGATTGGGCCGCGCTGATGGTCTTCCCTTTTCTGTACAACCCGACCGGCGAATGGGTCGGCTGGATCACGCCCGAGCGCGAAGTCTTCGACGTCAACGGGCTGTACGTCGGCTGGCTGACGGGCGACCCGCGCATCCTGCGCAAGCGGACCTACGATGAGCTCATGCCTCGCCGAACCCCGCCGACCACACCCGTGCGCGTGCGTCCGCCGGCGACCGTCCCGTTGCCGCCGATGATGGCCGAGCTGCCGTTCGAGTACATCGACGTCCTTCAGGAGGAGCCGGAGCGGTTGCATACGACCGACAGCGGTGATCTCAAGGAGGACGTCGACTGACCCGCACCGGCCGGTCCGGCCAGGGACGTCGATCCGCATGACCGAGGGCGTCAGGTCGCTAACCGAGCTTCTCGAACGCGCCAGCTCGCGGCGTTTCCTGCAAGCCCCTTCAGGTGAGGACCGGGGCCTGGCCGAAGGTCTGGCTTTCCCGTTCCTGGCCCTGGTCGGCCAGCAGGAAATGAAGCTCGCCCTCTTGCTGGCGCTCATCAACCCCAACATCGGCGGGGTTCTGCTCATCGGGTCGCGCGGCACGGGAAAGACCACCGCCGCGCGCAGCCTGACCGACCTGCTTCCGGAAGTCGTTCGCAGCCGATGCTCTTATGGTTGCATGCCCGAGGACGCGGAGATTGGCGGAATCGACGCCATCTGCCCGGACTGCGCCCGCAAGCTCGGATCCGGTGAGCCTCTCACCTTCACCGACCGGGTCCGTCTGATCGAGCTGCCGCTCAACTCGCGGTTGGAGGACGTTGTCGGAGGCATCGACGAGCGCGCTGCCATCCATCAAAGGGTGCGGTTGAATCGAGGCATCCTCGCCCGGGCCGACCAGAATCTGCTATACGTAGATGAGGTAAACCTGCTCAACGACGATATCGTCGACGCGATTCTGGACGCTGCCGCCCAAGGGATCTACACGGTGCAACGCGGTGCGCTGGCGGCAACCTACCGGGCTCGCTTCGTGTTGATCGGTTCGATGAACCCTGAGGAAGGTCACTTGCGCCCGCAGATCCTTGACCGGTTCGGGCTGCGGGTCATCGTCAAGGGATTGGTGAACCAGGATGACCGCCTTGAAGCCTACCGGCGGGCGGTTGCCTTCCGCGGCAACCCACGCCAGCTGATCGTGGAGTACGCCGAGAACACGGATTACACCCGTCAGGAGCTAGCGGCGGCTCGCGCCGCCCTGCAGCAGGCGACGATCTCGGGCGAGGCTGTCCAGTTCGGGCTGGAGCTGATACGGCAGTTGGGGATCGACTCGCTGCGCTCGGAGATCACCCTCTTCGAGGGTGCGCGGGCGCACGCCGTCGCCGACGGACGCTCCGCAGCCGAGGCGGACGACGTGCGCATGGTGGCGCCGATGGCGCTCCGCCTGCGACGATCGGCCTTCATCCAAGATTACTTCGACGCGCAGGCCAAGGAGGAGGACGAGCTGAATCGGCTGCTGGCGCCCCCGGCGCGGAAGCCCACGCGTCGGCAGGCTTCTGGGCCCTCCCGACGAAGGGCCGCAAAGCGTGGCTGAATCGCTGAAAAAAGACACGGGCCGGAGACACCGGCCCGTGCGCCGTCCGACGTGAGGATACTGCCTACTTCTTCTTCAAGTGAGTCTCTATGTAGCTGACGGCCTCGCCGACGGTCGTGATCTTCTGGGCGGCTTCGTCCGAGATCTCACCCCCGAACTTCTCCTCGAAGGCCATGATCAACTCGACAAGATCAAGAGAATCGGCTTCCAAGTCCTCGCG
>JBGOYQ010000090.1:0-5595 GCA_041479735.1 Anaerolineae bacterium
CCTGACCCGCGCGACCGTCCGTATCCGACGCCGACCGCAGGCCGAGACCTTCTCCGGTGTCTTCTTTCACGAGTGGGAATCCGGGGCGGCTGCGGTCCGCGAAGTTGCCCAATCCGGGATGCCGGTGTCGATGCTGCGACTGAGCGATCCGGCGGAGACCGAGACGACCCTGGCGCTCGCCGGTCGCGAACGGCTGGTGGCCTTGGCCAACCCTGGGCTACGCCTGGCCGGCTACGGGCGCGATCGCTGCCTGCTGATTCTCGGGCTCACAGGACAGCGCACGCAGGTCGACGATGCCGCTGCCCTAGTTGGTCCGATCCTTCGCCGGCATGGCGGCTTGTGGCCTATCGGTCCGATCGGACGCATGTGGCGCAAGTCGCGCTTCCTGGCGCCCTATCTGCGGAACACGCTGTGGGATCGGGGTTATGCCCTCGATACGCTGGAGACTGCGCTTCCCTGGTCTGCCGTGCTCGCGGCGGCCGAGGCCATCAAGCGCGCTCTGAGCGAAACTTTGGTCACCGGTGGATTCCGGGCGCTGGTCTTCTCCCACCTGTCACATGTCTATCCAGACGGCGCCAGCATCTACGTCACCTACCTTTTCCCACGCGGCCTCGATCCGGAGGCACTCTTGAATCGCTGGCGGGAGGCCAAGGCCGCCGCCAGCCGCGTCATTGTGGAACATCATGGGACCATCAGCCACCAGCATGGCGTCGGGTTCGACCACGCGTCTTATCTGGCGGCCGAGAAGGGTGGCGTAGGGATGCAATTGCTGCAATCGGTGTTCGAGGCCGCCGACCCCGGCAGCCTACTCAACCCCGGCAAGCTGCTACAGACCGGCGAAGGCCACACCGTCCCCACGGCAGCCGGGTAACCGAGGCGTCCACCTCACGGGCGCAGGCTGATGCCAGCGCACGCGACCGCTGGAGATCCGAGGTCATTGAAGGAGGCAAGCATGGGTCAGAAGGAAATTGAGATACGGACCGAAGATGGCCTGCACCTGCGTGGGTTCGATTGGCGGCCGGAGGGCGATCCCCTCGCCGCCGTCTGTCTCGTCCACGGAATCGGCGAGCATGTCGGCCGGTACGCCCATGTCGTCGCTGCTCTCAACCAGGCCGGGTTCGCCGTCGTGGGCCTCGACCTACGTGGCCACGGGCGGTCTGATGGACCGCGGGGATTCACTCCAAGCTTCGATGCCTATCTCGATGACATGGACCTTCTCCTCGGCGAGGCCCGGAGCCGCTATCCGGGCGCACCCGTCGTCCTATTCGGACACAGCCTGGGAGGACTTCTGATGCTGTATTACCCACTGCGGCGCGACGTCAAGGTTGCCGGGGTGGTGGCCAGCAGCCCGCAGCTGCGTCTGGCCTTCAAACCCCCCGCCTGGAAGACAACCATGGGCCGCCTGATGTTCAATCTGTGGCCCGCCTTCAACATGCCGTCCGGACTGGAGCAGGCTGCCCTGTCGCGCGACGCGCAGGTTGTCCGGGCGTACGCGGCCGACCCGCTAGTCCACGATCGTGTCTCCGCCCGTCTTGGGATCGGTTTGATCGACCTCGGACAGTGGGTGATCGACCACGCCTCCGAGTTCTCCCTTCCCCTCCTGGTCTACAACGGTAGTCAGGATCGTTTGACCTCTGCCGACGCATGCCGGGAGTTCGCAGCCAAGGTCCCCGGCGATTGCACGTTGAAGATCTGGGAGGGCCTGTACCACGAGACGCACAACGAGCCGCAAAAGGCCGAGGTCATCGCCTTCATGCTCGATTGGCTGAAACGACACTTGCCGGCGAAGTCCTGAGGGACGGAGAGCGGGCCATGTGGGGGCGAGGCTGGCGGGAACAATGTTGGGATCGGCTCCAACAGCCGTGGGACCTGATCGTCATCGGCGGAGGCATCACCGGCGCCGGCATCCTGCGCGAGGCGGCGCGGGTCGGGTTGCACGTGCTCCTGGTCGAGGCCGGCGACTTCGCCTCCGGCACCTCCAGCCGCTCGTCCAAGCTGGTCCATGGCGGCCTTAGGTACCTCAAGAACGCCCAATTCAGACTGACCCTCGATTCGGTACGCGAGCGTGAGCGACTCCTGCACGAGGGACGCGGCCTGATCACACCGCTGGCCTTCCTCATGCCGGGATTCGAGTCCGACCGTATCCCGGGATGGGTCTTCGGCATAGGCCTGACGCTTTACGACGTCCTGGCCCTCCAGTGGGGACACCGCCACTACGATCCGGCCGGGCTGCGCGAACTGTGCCCGCCGCTGTCGGGCGACGGCCTACTGGGCGGCTATCGATACTTCGACGCCCAGACGGACGACGCGCGGCTGGTGCTGCGCCTGATTCGAGAGGGCGTGCACGACGGCGGCATGGCGCTCAACTACTGCCGCGTGGACGGCCTCCTGCGATCGCGCTCCGGCCAGGTGCGCGGCGTGATCCTGCACGACCAGGCTACGCAGGGGGCCGGGCTGACGGCCGAGATCCAGGCGCCCGTAGTGGTCAACGCCACCGGTGCCTGGGCGGATGACCTCCGCGGCCAGGTGGGGGGACGGCCGCGGCTGCGCAAGCTGCGCGGCAGCCATCTTGTCTTTCCCACAACTCGCTTCCCGCTTCAGCGCGCCGTCAGCCTGCTGCACCCATCCGATGCTCGCCCCGTCTTCGCCTTCCCCTGGGAGGGCGTGACCATCGTCGGCACGACCGACGTCGACCACGCACATAGCTTGTCGGAGGAGCCGGCTATTAGCCCGGCCGAGGCGGACTACCTGCTCGATCTGGTCCGCTGGGCCTTCCCATCGCTGCACTTATCGCTGGACGATGCCATGGCGACCTACGCCGGCGTCCGCCCGGTCATCGACACCGGTAAGGCCGACCCGTCCAAGGAGTCCCGCGAATACGTCCTGTGGGATGAAAGCGGCTTGCTGACTATCACCGGCGGGAAACTGACGACCTTCCGCCGCATGGCGCAAAGCGCGCTGCGGGCGGTCCGGCGACGGTTGCCCGGGTCGCCGACGTTCGACCCTCGCCTGCGGGTGCTCGACGAGCCACCGGAGGAACGCTGTGTGCCCTCCGACCTTCCCCCGGCCGCGTGCTCACGTCTGATCGGCCGGTACGGGGCGGATGCGCCCGGGCTCGTCGCATGCGCGCAGGCAGGTGAGCTCGAACCGATCGGATCGAGTTCTTCGTTGTGGGCCGAGGTGCGGTGGGCCTCCAGACAGGAAGCCATCGTCCATTTGGACGATCTCCTCCTCCGGCGGGTGCGTATCGGCCTCACCCTCGCACAGGGCGGTGCCCCTTGGATGGACCGAATTCGCGCGATCGCCCAACCTGAGCTTGGATGGGACGACGCCCGTTGGGAATCGGAGCTATCCCACTATTGCACGCGCTGGCAAGATGTTTATGCCTGGCCTCGTTAGTCCCCACGCATCGTCCGGGGACGAAGGGTTGCGACCGACGCGCTACCGGCATGGCTCAGATGCCGCCGAGTGAATAGGCTCCGGAACGTCGGCCTACTCGGCTTCGTGCTGGCGACGTGCGCGGCGATCATTGCGGCCGGCGGTGGCTGGCCGTTCCTCGGCCGCCCGGTCGCGATCGCGTACCTGGCATTGTGGTTGGTCTGGTGGCTCGCGATCGCGCTTGGGCGCCAGCGAGGGGTCGAGTCCGAGTATGACCGCAGCCAGGCGGGCATCCTGGTCTTAGGAATCCTGGCCCTCGTGGTCCTGATCGTCGCGGTGCCTTGGGAGTACGGGCGCTTTTCCGGCCCGATCCCTCGCGACGGCTGGCTGGCATGGATGGGGCTGGCCCTGTTCGCCCTAGGGATTGGGCTCCAGGTCGCAGCTTTTCGGTCGCTGAGGGGTATGTACACGTCACGGCTCGGCATCCAGCCCGAGCATCGCCTGGTCTCCTCCGGACCCTACCGCGTGATCCGCCATCCCGGCTACCTTTGCAATATCCTGTGCCTGGCCGGTATCGGGCTGGCGATGAGCAGCCTGCTCGGCCTTGGGGTGAGCTTGGCCGTCATCCCGCTCATCCTGGCGCGCATCCGGCAGGAAGAGTCCATGCTCCTGGCCGAGTTCGGCGACGCGTACCGTCAGTACCAATCGCGCACCCGTCGCTTCATCCCTGGCTTGTTCTAGCCGGTTGCAGAAGGACCCTATTCCGCCTCACCCCCCGGACCCCCTCTCCGCGGATAGCAGGTGTCAACATGAAGTGCCGTGGCGGAGAGGGGGTGGAGATTCGGGGGAAGGGGGTGAGGTGGAATGGGCCTTTTCAACAACGTGCCGGGTGGGTGGAAACCGAGGATCGTGCGGCTATAGCAACGGGAAGTGAAGCAGCTGCGGGGGGACCCAGAGGCGGCCGAAGCCGATCAATGACAACCCCATGTATGCCACCACGAGCAGGAATGCGAATACCAGCAGGAAGTTGTCCCGCCGTCGGAATTGAAGCTGCTCGGTCCATGTCCGCGGCCCGATCCCGAAGGCGCGCAGGTCCATCGCATCGATGATGTCCTCGCTGCCCATGATGGCGTGGATGGTCACCGGCACAACCAGCGGTGCCAACTTGCGGACCTGTGCGATCAGCCCGCCTTGCAGCTTCTCCAGCTCATAACCTCTCGCCCGTTGTGCATCCATCGTCAACTGGAAGTCACGCCCATAGGTCGGTATGAAGCGCATCGTCAAGTCCATGGCATAGGCGATGCGATCCGGCAGCCCCAGCCCTCGGAAGGCGATCCCATAGTGGGCCGGGTTGATCGAGTAGGGGATCAGGATGGTCATGCTCGCCAGGCTGAAGACGCGCACCAGCATGCTGAGCGCATACAGGCTGCGCTCGACCGTGACTAGAAGCGTCGGGCGCCAACCGAAGATTGTGAACGGCGCCGCCAGCCGGCGAATCAAGTGCTCCTGTGCATACACTTCGACCCCGCCGCGGCCGGTCAGGAAGGTCAGCACCGAAAAGAATACGACGAACCCGCCGATGAAGATCCACGCCCGGCGCATTTCGTGCCAGCGGATCCCGGAAGTGGCCACTACGAACAGCGCGATCGCCAACAGGAACGCCAGCAGCCGGATGTCCCAGGTCATGACCGTGGCGGCCATGAAGCAGGCGTAGAACAAGAGCCAGGCCCGTGGGTCGAAGGATTGGACCAGGGATCGTCTTGCGCGGTAGCGCCAGGTCACGAGCATTGTCGGCGGCCCCGCCATCCCGGAGGCCGGATCCGGCCTCCGGGATGGACTGCGACAAGCGAGTTAGCGGCCGGTCTGCCGAGACACGGCGGCGTAGGCCACCACCAGGATGGGCACCAAGATGGCGGCGAAGATTAGATTCGGCCCGGCGGAGGGGACATACTCCCCCACCACCGCCACCACCGGCGAGTAGCCGTTGACCCAGATGTCGGATAGAGCGGCGAACCCCAGGCCGATCAGATTGCCGAGCATACCCCAGGTGACAGCGGCCGCCACGTCGATGTTCTTTCCGAAGCCGAAGCGCACGATCAGGACCAGCACGAACCCGATGACGATCGACAGCCCGGCCACCAGAGTGATCGGCTGATCGCCGAAGATGTTCGCCGGCGCGTTGAAGTACATCATATTGGGCGTGCTGCGGCCGATGAA
>JBGOYQ010000091.1:0-5555 GCA_041479735.1 Anaerolineae bacterium
GACCGCCTGCAGCATGGCGGCGATCAGCCCGATCTGCGAGTGCATGCCCGTGCTGACCACCACGCCTCGCCCGCGGCCGTACGAGACCAGCGTGCCCAGGAAGGCTGTATTCAGCCGATCGCCCAGGCCAACCTCCTGACGCAAGACGACATTGGCGTCCTTCTCGACCGCCAGCGACTCGCCCGTCAGCGCGGCTTCTTCGATTCGCAGATTGGCCGTCTCCACCAGGCGGGCGTTGGCGGGAACATAGTTGCCCGCTTCTAACACGATCACATCGCCGGGCACCAACTCCCGCGCCGGCACCGAGACGCGCCGGCCGTCGCGAACGACCTGGGCTTCCGGCGCCGCCAGGCGGCGTAATGCGGCCAGGGCTTCCTCGGCCCGCCGCTCCTGCACCACACCCAGGATGGCATTCAAGACGACGATCGCCAGGATGGCAGCCGCCTCGAGGTAGTCGCCCAGAACCGCCGAGACCAGCGAGGCGACGATGAGGATGATGACGATGAAGCTGGTGAACTGCGCCAGCACCATGCGCCAGAACGACGGGCGGGATGCCTCTTGCAGCTCGTTGGGGCCATGGGTCGACAGACGCCGAGCTGCCTCGTCGGCTGTTAGACCTTCTCGAGAAGAGGTTCCCAGCGCGCGGAAGACCTCTGATGTCTCCAGAGCGTGCCAGATCGCTTGTTGCGTTGAGGCGGGCGTGGTGGAGTCTGTATCCGGATCCGCAGTCAAGGTCATGCGGAAGGCTCCATTCATTACGACGGTGGGGGCGGATCGCCCCCACCGTCGGCATTATAGCATGCGAGTCTCGCGCGGAACCTGACGGCAGGATGTCATCCGGCCGCCGGCCTCACGGCGTCGGGCCGCTTCCCAGCTGGGCCTTGCTGACTTTCGGGTTCAGCTCCTTCATCTCGCCGCTGGACAGAAAGATGACGCGCTCGATGATGTTGGTCACGCGGTCGCCGATGCGTTCCAAGTTATGGGCGGAGAAGAGGAGGTAGAGTGCACGAGTTGTCGTCTTCGGATCCTCGACCATGAAGGACAGCAGTTCGCGGAAGATCTGCTGATAGAGCGCGTCGACCGTGTCGTCCAGGCCAACAATGGCCCGCGCCTGCTCACCGTCGCGCGCGATATACGCCTGCAGCGAGAGGTGCAGCATCTCTCGGCAGACCTCCGCCATGCGCGGCAAGTCGATCAAGGGTTTGAGCAGCGGCTCATCCCCCATCCGGAGCACGGTCCGAGCGATGCCGGCGGCGTGGTCGCCCATGCGTTCAAGATCGGTGACGATGCTGAAGGCCGCCATCACGGCCCGCAGGTCGCCGGCGGTCGGCTGCTGCCGGGCGATCAACGACAGGCAGGCCTCTTCGATGTCGAAGCGCTGCGCGTTGATCGCCGCGTCCCCCTCGACCACCTCACGCGCCAACGCCATGTCCCGGTCCTTGAGAGCACGAACGGCCTTGTCGATCGCGGCGTCGATTCCGGCGCCCATCCGCAACAGCGCCTGATCCAGGCTGGCCAGCTCTTGATCCAACCGTGAGCGAGCTTGATTCTTCACCGCTCCGCCTCCCGCCGGCCTATCCCTATCCTCCGGCTCACCGATTCACGTCAGCCTTCACGGATGCCGCGCCCTCTCAATACCCGTAAGGGGACGCAGGCTGTCTACCCAAACCGCCCGGTCACGTACTCCTCCGTCCGCCGATCGCGCGGGCGTGTGAAGACCTGCCGCCCTGGCGCGAACTCGACCACTTCGCCCCCCAACAGAAATGCCGCATGGTCTGCAACCCTTGCGGCTTGCTGAACCGAGTGTGGCACCAGGACCAGGGTGTAACGCGCCTTCAGATCCTGCAGCGTGTCCTCGACTCGGCCCGTGGAGATAGGATCCAGGCCGGACGTCGGTTCGTCGAGCAGGATGACTTCGGGCTCCAGCGCCAGCACCCTGGCGAGGCACAGGCGTTGCTGCTGGCCTCCAGATAGTGCCACTGCCGGCTCATCCAGCCGATCGCAGACCTCGTCCCACAGGGCTGCCGCTCGCAGGCTGCGTTCGACCGCTTCCTGCAAGGCCTCCTGGCGACGCTCGCCGGCCAGCTCCAGGCCGTAGAACACATTCTGCCGGATGCTCATCGGCAGGACAACCGGGCGGGCAAAAACCATCCCCACCTTGCGTCGAAGAGCAATCGTGTCGGTCCGGCGATCCAGCACGTCGGCGCCGTCGAGCCAGACATGCCCCGAAAGCGTCTCGACGTCGGCCAGGTCATTCAGGCGATTGATCGTGCGCAGCAGCGTCGATTTGCCCCCTCCCGCGGGGCCGAACAAGACGGTGATGGCGCACGGCGGGATGGCGAGGTTGACGCCGCGCAACGACTCCGTGCCGTCCGAGTATGACACTACGAGATCCTCGATACGGATCTTGGGCTCCCCGTTCACTTGGCCCGGGGAGGCGCGCCCAACCTGGTGGGAGGTCACCACTGCCTCCGCGCCCGGGCGCGTGACCGGATGAGGGTCGCAATCAAGTTCATGCCCAGCACGAAGCTAAGCAGGACGAGAGCCGTGCCGTACTGGATCTGCACGGGCATGCCCGGGATCTGGGTGGCGATCACAAACAGGTGATAGGGCAGGGCCATCGTCGGGTCGAAGATAGACGACGGCAGGCGGGGCAGGAAGAGCGCCGCGGCGGTGAACAGGATGGGGGCGGTCTCGCCGGCGGCGCGTTCCAATCCCAGGATGACGCCGGTGAGGATTCCGGGCAGGGCCTGCGGCAGGACGATCCGCCAGACGGTCTGCCAGCGCGTGCCTCCCAACGAGATGCTGACGACTCGGAAGCTGCTCGGGACGGCCCGCAGCGCCTCCTCGGCCGTGCTTATGATGACCGGCAACGTCATGATCGCCAGCGTCAGCGAGCCGGCGATGATGCTGGTGCCGAGCTGCAAGAACAATACGAACAGCCCCAAGCCGAACAGCCCGTAAACCACGGAGGGGATCCCGGCCAGGTTGATGATCGCCACGCGGATGGCGCGAGTCCAGCGGCTGTCGGCCGCGTACTCCGCCAGGTAGATGGCCGCGCCGACGCCCAGCGGGACGGCCACGATCGCCGTCCCAATCGTCAACCAAAAGGTGCCCACAATTGCCGGAAAGATGCCGCCTGCCCTCAAGCCGTCGCGCGGCATCGCCGTCAGGAACTCAACCGAGATCGCCGGGGCTCCGTGCCACACCATGATCCCAACAATGACGGCGATGGGCGCGACTGTCAACAGCGCGGCCAGCGCCAGCCCCGCGTAGCCAAGTCGTTGGATCACCAAGCGCCGGGCAGCAGTCCGCTGCGACGCGCTCATCCTTCACCATCCTGCGATGGGTCAGAGCACAACACGCCGGGGGCCTCCGGGAGACTCATGGTTACGACAAGATCCTCTCCGCACGCTTTCGTTGCCGGAAGACGATGCCGGCTGCCACCAGGTTGACTGCCAGCGTGATCAGGAACAGCACCATCCCGATCAGGAAGAGAGTGTGATAGTGGGTGCTGCCGTTGGCGACCTCGCCCATTTCGGCGGCGATGGTGGCCGTCATCGTGCGAACCGGATGAAACAGCGCCAGCAGGCCGGAGGGCATGACGGGGGCATTTCCAGTCACCATCATCACGGCCATCGTCTCGCCGATGGCGCGCCCGACGCCCAGCATGACCGCCGTCATGATCCCGGTGCGCGCCGCCGGGACGGTGACGCGCCAGATCGCCTGCCAATCCGTGGCACCCAGCGCCAGCGCCGCGTCGCGGTAGGTGCGCGGCACGGCGTCGATGGCATCTTCGGCCACGCTGACAATTGTCGGGATGGCGATCAGCCCGAGCAGGATCGCCCCGGTGAAGGCCGAAAGCCCGGTAGGCAGCCCGAAGGTTGTCCGGACAAACGGCACAAACACAAGGATGCCGACAAAGCCCAGCGCCACCGAGGGGATCCCGGCCAGCAGCTCGATCACTGGTTTCAGCACCTCTCGCGCCCAGCGCGGCGCCACCTCCGCAATGTAGACGGCTGTCAGCACGCCCAGTGGGGCGGCGATCGCCGTCGCCCCCAGCGTTACCACCAGCGTTCCACCCAGCAAGGGCAGTAGGCCGAAGTAGCCTTCGATCGGATACCATCGGACGCCTAGCAGGTTGCGTACAGGTACCTCGAGGAGAGCAGGCCCGCCCTCGCGGATCAGGAAGAACAGGATCAGGGCAACAAACACGATGGCGGAGTAGCCGGCTACGCGTATCAGCTGAGCAACGATCACCTCGCCTACACGGGAGTTGCGCATATCGCTACTTAGACCCAACGGGCACAAAGCCCAGGTCGGCCACGATGGCCTGAGCTTCGGGGCTCAAGATCCAACGCAAGTAGTCGAGGAGCGGGCCGCTCGCCTCCCCGGCGGTGTACATGTACAGATCACGCGCAATCGGATACGTCTTGTTGTTGACCGTCTCGACCGAGGGACGGACATAGGGTCCGCCGGGAGCCGCCCCCACCGCGACCACCTTGAGGTCCGGGGTTACGTAGCCCAACCCATCGTAGCCGATGGCGTTGGGGTTCTGGCGGATCTCCACGCTGATCCCCTCCGAGGATGGAAGAAGCAGTGTGTCGGTGGAGAACAGCGTCTTGTCGTCGGGTTTTCCGTGGCGCAGGACGTGCTCCAGAAAGTATACGTGTGTGCCGGAGTTGGTCTCACGCGACAGACGAACGATGGGGCGATCCTCGCCCCCGACCTCCTTCCAGTTGGAGATCTTGCCGCTATAGATGTCGGCGATCTGGTCCAGCGTCAGCTGCCCCACCGGGTTCGCGGGATTCACCAGGACGGCGATGGCGTCGCGGGCCACGACGTGCTCCTGAGGCGTGAATCCTTTTTTCTGGGCCTGGGCCACTTCCTCCGGCTTGATCAGCCGCGAGGCGTTGCCAATGTCTGTGGTGCCGTTAACCAGCGCCGCCAACCCGGCGCCCGAGCCTCCGCCCGTCACCGAGACCGTCACGTCCGGGTGCTCCCGGTGGTAGGCCTCCGCCCAGGCCAGCGCCAGATTCACCAGCGTGTCGGATCCCTGATCCTGAAGGGTCGTGCCGCCCGTGCCCTGGCCCGCGGCCGCCCGCGAAGGCCGCTGGCAGCCCGCCAGCAGGCACACTACCAGCAGGCAAGCCCAGGCCCGTCGGCGCGTGATCGGTGAACACATCGGGCCTATTCTAGCGTCCGTCGTCGAATGCCTCAAGGCTCTCCGAACGTACATACGGTAGAATCGACCCCATGCCCGCCACAGAAGCGATGCGCAAGATCGACGTCCGCCACCTGGATGTCTACTATGGCGAGAAGCAGGCCCTGCGCGATGTCAACGTCGCCATCGCCGAACGAGAGGTGACCGCGCTGATCGGCCCCTCGGGCTGCGGCAAGTCTACCTTCCTGCGTTGCCTCAACCGCATGAACGATACCATCCCCGGCGCGCGCGTGGAGGGGCAGATCCTGATCGACGGTCAGGATATCCTGGCCATCCCGGTCGACGTGGCCGACCTCCGCCGGCGTGTCGGCATGGTGTTCCAGAAACCGAA
>JBGOYQ010000092.1:0-5425 GCA_041479735.1 Anaerolineae bacterium
CCAGACAGCCCGTCCTGGCGGAGCTGGTGCGCCTCGGTCGCCCGCGCGACGCCGCACCAGATGGCGCCGGCGTGCAACGCCGCGCGGGCCGAAGCCACTGCGCCGTGACCGTAGCCGTTGGCCTTGACGACGGCCATCACCGGTACTCCGGCCGTTCGGACCACACGGCGCGTGTTCGATTCGATGGCTGAGGAATCCACTTCGACCCAGGTCGCAAGCGAAGGACGCGAGCTCATGTTGCTCCCGCACAGGCCTTGAGAGCGGCCATTGTAGCATCCCTTGGGCTATAATCCGCCGTCATGACCCCCGCCATCTGGCTCCTGCTGGCGATCGTCATCGTGACGTCGATCTTGATGACGGCCACCCGCCTTCGGCCGGACCTGATCGCGCTTCTCGCCCTTGTCGTCCTGGGCCTGACCGGTATCGTCGCCCCGAAGGACCTCTTCACCGGCTTCGCCGGTTCGGCGGTCATCACCCTGTTGGCCATCTTCATTATCTCCGAGGGCCTGCAGCAAACCGGGGTCACGCAAGCCCTCGGCCGCCAGATGCTCCGGCTGAGTGGGCAGGGAGAATTGCGCGCAGTCCTGGTCACGACGCTGGCCGCCGCAACCCTATCCCTGTTCATGAACAACATCGCCGCGGCCGGGGTGTTGCTGCCGGCAGTCATGAGCCTTTCCCGGCAGACGGGCATCCCACCCTCGCGGCTGCTCATGCCTCTGGCGTTCGGGACGATTCTGGGGGGCATGGCGACTCTGCTGACGACCTCCAACATCATCGTCAGTGACGCCTTACGCGAAGCCGGGTTGGCTCCGTTCAGTCTGTTGGATTTTCTCCCGGTGGGTCTCCCGATCATCGCCGCGGGTACCGCCTATCTGGTCTTGATCGGCCGACGGTCGCTGCCGGAGCATTACCCTTCGGGGCAGGCCGCCCGGGCCGTGCGCGTGCGGGCTGAACTGGCGACGATGTACGGAATCGAGAAGAGCCTGTTCGAGATCCAGGTCGGATCCGGGTCCGACTTGGCCGGCAAGAGCCTGCACCAGGGAGAATGGGGGCAGCGGTTGGGCATCTCGGTCGTGGGCGTTGCTCACCGCGGCAGGCTGCAGATCGCCCCGGCGCGCGAGGAGACGATCCACGAGGGCGATGTCATCCTGGCCCAGGGGGAGGTACAGCCCGAGATCCTCGCGGCGCACAACCTTCGGCTCCTCGGCGAGCCGATCGTCCCCTTACAGGTGGCCGACGAGGAGATCGTCCTGGGGGAGGTCCTGGTATCGCCCCATGCGCGTATCCTCGGCCGGTCGTTACGCGACCTGCACTTCCGAGAACGCTATGGCCTGAACGTCCTGGCCCTCTCCCGCCAGGGGACGCCCTCGCTAAGCGGCATCGCGCAGATCCCGTTGATGGCCGGCGACGCACTGCTTCTTCAGGGTCCACCCAGCCTCATGCGCTTCCTGCGTGAGGAACATGATTTCATCCTCACAATCGAGGATCCTGAGGCGGTTCTGCAACCCCGCAAGGCTCGCCTGGCCGCCTTGATCGGCCTAGCAACGCTGGGCATCGCGGCCGCGGGCTGGCTGCCCATCCCGGTCATCACCTTGACCGGAGCCGTCCTGATGCTCCTCGCCGGATGCCTGTCGATGGATGACGCTTATCGCGCGGTTGACTGGAAAGCCCTCTTTTTGATCGCCGGGATGTGGCCGCTCGGCATCGCCATCTCCTCGACCGGCCTGGCCGGCTATCTCGGCGCGGCGCTGAGCTCGATGTCCACCAGCGGCGCCTCCCTCCTGTTGGCCGGCGTGCTTATCCTGGTCGCGACCCTGCTCAAACAGCTGATCGCGGGCCAATCGGCCGTGCCAATTATCCTGGCCCCCATCGGCCTGGCGGTCGCCACCGCCATCGGCGCCGATCCGCGCGGGATGGCCATGGCCATCGCCCTCGGGTCGTCCTTCGCGTTCCTCACACCCATCGGCCACCCCGTCAACACACTGGTCATGGGCTCGGGCGGCTACACCTATCGCGACTATCTGCGAGTAGGTGGACCGCTGACCCTGGTACTGTTCCCTATCTGCCTGCTCGGCCTGCACTTGTTCTGGCACTTGTAAACCATGGCGACGGGGACCTTCACGCTGGCAGCACGCGACGGCCGCGCACGAGCCGGGGTCTTGCGGACGCCTCATGGCGATTTGCTCACCCCTGTGTTCGCACCCGTCGGCACGCAAGCGACGGTCAAAGCGGTCACTCCAGACCAGCTGCACGAGCTCGGCGCTTGCCTCCTTCTGGCCAATACCTACCACCTCTATCTTCGGCCTGGCGCAGGACGTGTGGCCGACCTCGGAGGTCTCCACCGCTTCATGGCCTGGAACGCACCGATCCTTACCGACTCCGGCGGCTTTCAGGTCTTCTCGCTGGCCGCGCGGCGCAGGGTCGATGAGGACGGCGTGACGTTTCAGTCGCACATCGACGGCAGCTCCCATCGGCTGACGCCCGAGTCGGCAATCGCCATCCAGGAGGCGCTCGGTGCCGACATCATCATGGCGCTGGACGAGTGCGCCGATCCCCACGACCGCAGCTACAACGAGCAGGCCTTAGCGCGAACCCATGCGTGGGCGGCACGCTGCCTGGCGGCCAAGCAGCGCTCCGATCAAGCGCTGTTCGGAATCGTGCAGGGCGGCGCCTTCGCCGACCTTCGGCGCCAATCGGCCGAGGTCATCGGCTCACTGGACTTCCCTGGCGTGGCCATCGGAGGGCTTTCGGTCGGCGAGAGCAAGGAGGAGATGGCGGCCATGCTCGACGTGGTCGACGCGATCATCCCGGCCTCCAAGCCTCGCTACTTGATGGGTGTCGGGTCGCCGGAGGATCTGGTCGAGGGTGTACTAAGAGGGGTGGACATCTTCGACTGCGTCCTGCCCACTCGGATGGCGCGCAACCACGCCGCCCTGACCCGGCGCGGCCGGATTAACCTGCGTAACACAGCCTACGCCGACGACCCGCGCCCCATCGATCCCGATTGCGATTGCGCCGCGTGTCGGTCCTTCACGCGTGCATACCTTCGGCACCTGATCGTCGCCGGCGAGATGCTCGCAGCGACGCTGATCTCGATCCACAACTTGAGAGTGTTGATCCGGCTGGCATCGGATCTCCGTGAGGCGATCCTGGCCCAGCGCGTGGGCGCGTTCGCCGAAGAGTTTCGCGCCGGATATCGGAAGCACCGCGATGAGGATTGACGCCCTTCGAACCGCGCGCAGCCTTTTCCTGTGTTTGGGCACCGCCGCGGTCCTGACGGCGTGCTCGGCGAAACCCTCTCCCACGCCCACGACCGCGGCGGTCCCACAGATCGCGGTCACCCCCGGCCTCGAGCCCCGATTGCGGGGCTGGCTGGCTGAGTTCTCGAACGCTTTCGGCCCGCCGGGTTTCGACCTGGTCGTCCTACCGATTCAGGTGGCCGTCCCCAGGGTGCAAGGCGGGGAAGTCGCCCTGGTGATCTCCGTCGCCGAGCCGCCGGCGAAATGGTTCGTGACGCCGTTGGGCCGCGAGGGCATCGTGTTCGTCACGACCTCGTCCAACCCGGTGACGACCCTGTCCTCGCGGGCGCTGGCCGACATTTTGGCCGGACGATCGGCGAGGTGGGATTCGCTGGGAGGCCCGTCGGAGGCAGTCCAGCCCATCATCCCGCTTCCCGGCGACGACCTGCGGGCCTGGATCGAGGCCCGCTTGCTGCGAGGCTCCCCCGCCGCGTCCAACAGCCGGCTGGCCGATTCCCCGGAGCGCAGCGCGGCCTGGATCCGCGCCGATCCGGCCGCGATCGGCTACGTTCCGCTGGCGATGGATCTGAACGGGTTGCATGCCCTGGCGGTCGACGGGGTAGCGCCGACGCAGGCAACCATCGACGGCGGGCGCTACCCATTCGTCGTCGACATCCTGGCGTACGCGCCGAAGGAGCCGAGTGGCGCCGTGCGCTCCTTCTTGGCATGGATCCAAGCCAACAAGCTGCAACATTAGCAGGCTGAGGAACAACCCTCTTCCAGCTCATCCCCCGGACCCCCTCTCCGCGGACAACAGGTGTCAACATGAAGCCCCGTGGCGGAGAGTGGCGAAGATCTGGGGGAGGGGGCTCCGACGAGCGGTCCCTTTTTCCGCATGCTGTTAGAGGCAAACGGTGGAAGTCCTCCGGGCGGGAGTCGAGCTGCCGAAGGCGCGCCCATGGCGATGCCCCAGGCGCCACAGCCGCGGGCATGCTTGTGCGCGTCCGCCCGATTTCGAAGAGCTCAGCCCGTTAGAAAGGGATTCGTGCGCCGCTCGCGGCCCACGGTCGTCGATGGGCCGTGCCCCGGGAGAAGTTGGACGTCGTCCGGCAGGCTGAGGATCTGAGACCGGATGCTGGCCAACAGTGTTGGCCAGTCGCCTCCAGGCAGATCGGTCCGTCCTACGCCGCTCTCGAAGATCAGGTCTCCGCAGAAGACGAGCTTGGCCTCGGAGCAGACGAAGACGACGTGGCCAGGGGTGTGGCCGGGGGTGTGGCGCACTTCAAACACCTGGTCGCCCAGTCGTAGCTGCATGCCATGCCTCAACTCGACCGTCGGCTCAGGACCCGGGTCGAATTCCGGAAGCCCGAAGAACGGCGCGCCTCCCTGCAACCGCCACAATGCCTGGTCGTCCGGATGCAACGCGACGGACGGGGGCTGCGGGATGGCGTTGACCACACCGGCGACTCCGCCGAAGTGATCGAAGTGAGCATGCGTCAGCCAGATGGCGGAGAGCCTCCAGCCGCGGCGCGACGCTTCTGCCGCGATCGTTTCCCCCTCCCAGGCCGGGTCGACGACGACGGCGGTCCCGCTGGCCGGGTCGGCAACCAGATAGCAGTTGGTTTGAACTGGACCCAGGCTGAAGGCAACGACCTCGAGCCCGCCCGCCTCGATCATGCCCGCCGCAGCCACGCGATCGCCTGCTTGCCGAACGTCAGCATCAAACCTACTCCGGCCGCAAGGCCGCCCGCCCCGACGGCCCGAGCAACGGGCGCCGACATCCCCAGGACCGAGACCGCCGTCATGGCCATCGTCCGAGCAAGGAGCACGCGCTCGATCGGCACCCCGCCCGCGATCGGGTAGAAGCGAAGGCGTACGAGTACGGTCACCTCCCCACCGCCCGGCTCCGAGGCGACCAAAGACCACGTGAAGCGGACGGCATCGTTTGCGACCAGGGGCTGACCTTCATCGCCATCCGGTCGCACGGTCGCCAGCGAAGATGACAGCCTCGCTACAGCGACAGGACGGTTGGCCACAGTGGCGTCACGAGGCGTGCCGGCCAAAGGAGGACTGACGGGTAGCGGGCGGACCTCGATGATCGCCGTCTCGGTCCGGCCGACCACGATCTGCAAGGGGACGTCGATCAACAACGAAAGGTCCTGCGGATAGCGTTGGGGGGCCGGCCC
>JBGOYQ010000093.1:0-5297 GCA_041479735.1 Anaerolineae bacterium
AGAACGCATTGTTCCCCGTTGTTTCCCCATCGGCGCTCGCGCAAGGCGGCATTTGGGCGAGCGGGCATCAGGCCCACATCGCCCACCCTGGCGGCACGATGCCGCCAGGACAACCTGCCGTCGAAGTGGTCGGTGCTCGTGCGACCATGCGCACTCCGTCGAAGATCCTGGCGATCGTTCCAGGGCCCCCGCGGCACTGCGCTCGAGTCCGTCGTCAGGGCAGGGAAAGCACTTGCTCGTCCATCACAATGTCCGGAACCGCCCAGCCCTTCTGATCCATCAGCTCCTTGAAGGCCCGGCGGAAGAGCAGCGTGACCTTCACGTTGGCTGCCTCGCCACCCGGGTCGGCAAAAGTGTAGGAGCCCTCGTCCGACTCGAAGGCGGATAACCTGTTATCGCTCACGATCGTCGTCGGATTCCAGTAGGAGCCGGTCGGCGTGATCTCTGTCCAAAGCTCCCTCAAGATCTTGGCAAAGCCCTTGCCGGGCAGGCCGGCGTAGTAGCCCCCGGCCGGATCGCCGACGCCGGCCCACGCGGGAACTGTCGAGCCATCGACCTGGGCCAGCGCCTTGCCGGCCGCGTCCGCGGCGCGCACCAGCAGGATCATCTGGCGCAGGGGCGAATCGGTGGGGACATCGTGTCCTGTTTTGTCGTTGACGAGCTTGACCTCGACCACGATGCGGCCTTCGTCGCGACGCGCGGACGCCGTCAGCGTGACGGCGTTCTGCAGTAGGTTCACGCTGGAGGCACCCGGAAACGTGTGGGCAGGGATGGTCCAGGGATCGCGTTCGACGCCGCCCAGTCCGGGAGCGACATTGGTGAGCAGCTGGCCCTTCAAGATGGTGGGCGCCGGCATGTGACACTGCTGGCAAGTCTTGCCGGTCGCGAGGCGGCTGTACGGGCTGGCCAGCCACTCGCCGAACGAGTTGTAGATCACGGTATCCCAAAAGACTCCGAAGTGACATGGCGCGCACCACTGGCTCTGCTTGATCAGCGGCAGATACGTGTCCTCCATCGGCACGTTGTCGTCATCGAATGAGCCGAAGAAGATCTGGTAGCGCTGCTTGTCCTCGGGGAAGGGGCGGCGCACATCCTGGGACAGCACGCCGGGCATATTGGGATACGGAAGCCCGCTGGAGGGATCGAGCTTGACCGCGGCCACCTTGTGACAGTAGTCGCAGTGGATGCCCAGGGCGTTCACGCCGCTGACGGCCTGCGGATCGACGCCGTATGCATCATCGAGGGCGGCGCCTGGGACATGACAGGCCGCGCAGTTGCCGGCGGCCCCCGGAAAATCCAGTTTGTATCCCGGGCCGAAATACGGCTGCGTGAGATCGGGACGCAAGGGGATGCGGCCGTAGTCGCGGCTGTTGCCGTAGCGGGTCAAGGGACTGCGGTTGCCGTCCACGTCCGTCCCCGCGTACATGGTCAGGAAACGAATGTTGGAGGCAGACTTGCCGTGGGCGTCGTTCTCGAGCCAGACCTCCGTCACGCCACGCTTGCAGCTGTAGCATGAGTTGGCGCCCGTGGGCGGGATCCACTCATAGTTGGGGTTGTCGTTGGTTTGGACCTGACGCAGGACGAGTCGCAGGCCGCTGGCGGGTGGGGATACCATATCGACCTTGTCGCAGTAGTACGTATCTTTCCAGGCGCTGATGGTGATTGGGCCTGAAGACATCAGCCCGGTGAGGACAAAGCGGCCCTGCGCATCGGAGAGGGTCTGATGAGTGGTGGCCTGTACGCGGACTGTGACGCCGGAAAGCGAGGCGGCGCCCGAGTCTACGACGATGCCGGCGACCGAGGCGCCCGAGGGAGTTGCGATGGACGTCGGGCTCGGAGCAAGCGGTGATGAGGTCGGTCCGGCGGCCTGACAGGCGAAGACTATGGTCGCGAGGACGATGAGCAGACCGCAGACGACCAGGGCAGATGGGAGCCGGCCCGCATCCATTCGCTGTGCCGTCAGGCGGCCTACGGCGATCCGATGAGGCCGCGCACCAACAGCCTCTTCATCGAGGGTCACGTAGGTTTCGCCTCCACAGGAAGCCCAAGCCGATGAGAGCGAAGGGCAGCATGGCTCCGCCGCAGAAGCGAACTCCGCGCGCGGATGCGCCCGGGGTGGGGGAGCCAGCTTGGTATTGGTAGGCAGTCGCTGTCGGCGAAGGCTGCGGCGTTTGGGGCGCGCTGACAATCTCGGGAGGCTGGCCGTTTAGGTCGAGCCGGAACGTGCCGCCCCCCTCGGTCGCGGCGTAGAGGTGGAAGCCGTCGCGCGTCAGAGCCAGGGCGTTGACGGTGCGCGATAGCAACCCATTGTTGATCGCCATCCATTTTGTGCCGCCGTCGACGGAGCGGTATACGCCGCTCTGCTGCGACGCAGCATAAAGGACGGCAGGGTTGGCGGGATCGAAGACGATATCGGCCACGCTGGCCTCGGGGCTCAAGCCGGAGGAGGCGCGCTTCCAGCTCGTGCCGCCGTCGGTGCTGCGGTAGATGCCGCCGCGGTCCAGGCCGGCGAAGATGATGTTGGAGTCGGACGGATCGAAGGCCACCGAAAGCGCGTGACCCAGGGCGCCGACCGTCTTCCACTCCTGACCGCCATCCATCGTGCGAAGCAGGCCGTGGTTGAGGGTGGCCGCGAAGACCCGCTGCGAATCGGATGGATCGACCGCGAGAGCCGCCACGTGCGCATCCGCGGACACGCCATCGTTGACCGGCATCCAGGTCTTGCCTCCATTGTGCGAGACATAGATTCCCCTGCCGGGGACGGAGGGATTGAACACACCCGCAGAATAATAGCCAGCGGTTCCGGCGTACACGGTCGAAGGATCGGATGGGGCGAAGGCGATTGCACGCCAGCCGGTGCGGTTACTGGGCATCTCAGCTGCGAGTTCCCACGAACGGCCGGCGCTGTCGCTGCTCATTAGGCCGTTCCAGTTGGTCCCGGCAAGCAGATGCTGCGGATTGCGCGGGTCGATGGCGACCGCATTCCATTCCATCGAGACGGCCGGAGGGTTGTTCAGCCCGATCCATACCCTCCCTCCATCGTAGCTGGCGAAGATGCCGCTGCGCGCGGCGGTGATGACCGGGCCCGGGGCAGACGGATCGACAGCGATGTCGCGGGCTTGCGCGCCGGTGTAGCCGCGGCTTACGTCCGCCCAGGTCTTGCCGCCATCCACCGAGAGGAAGTTACCGCCGCCGTATTCGTTGGCGAAGAGGCGGTCCGAGTCCCGCGGATCCACTTGAAAGTCAATCGGAAAACCCGCCCGCACGCCCGGCGAGCCCCAGTACTCGCCGCCGGAGACCCTCTGCCAGGTATGGCCGCGGTCCTCACTGCGATAGATCTCCGAATTGCTGCCGGCATAGGCAATGGATGGGTTGGCGGAGGCGAACTCCACCGCCTCGAACACGCTGTTTCCCGCTCGCAGGGTGTGTGTCCAGTAGGCGCCGCCATCGGTCGTGAGATACACGCCGCCCCCGTTCGGGTATTGGATGTTGCCGGTCGCGGCCAGCAGGATATCGGGATCCGATGGATTCATGAACAGCGAGGTGACGTACAGGTTGTTGAGGCCATTGTTGATGGCCTGCCACGTCTTTCCGCCATCGGTGGACTTCAGGATGCCCTCGCCGCCCGGCACTCCCTTCACCGGATCGGAGTTGGCCGCCTCGCGGTCGAAGAAGCCGGTGGAGATGTAGAGCACATCTGTGTTCCGCGGATCGATCCAGATGTAGCGCGCTAGATTGTCGCCGCGCCAAGCCGCGTTCCAGGACAGACCGCCGTTGGTGGTCTTGTACACAACGCCGCGCGTCAGATCGAACTCACGGCCGGGCCGCTCGCGTCCCGCCCAGGTCCAGCTGGAGATCTCTGCGGCGGCGTACACGATGTCCGAATTGCCCGGCTGGATGGAGAAGCCGCGGAAGGTGATGCCGTCATTCTCCAAAACGCCCCCATCCATTTTCTTCCAGCTCCGGCCGCCATCGATGGACTTGAAGATGCCGCGCAGGAACTGGGTGCCGGCCCAGACGATCTCCGGGTTGTTGGGATCGATGGTGAGCGAGAAGACCGGTATGGCATCGCCAGAGGGACCGGTGCGCGTGGTGATGCCGTCGCTGGATGGGAACCACGTCTGCCCGCCGTCGTTGCTGGCGAAGACGCCAGCCCAGGCATCGGTCACGAACATGCGATCCGGGTTATCGGGTCGCATGCGGATGTCATAGCCGAGGCCGCCCAAGGGGCCGCCGGTGCGCACCCAGGTCAAGCTGGTCGGCGATGAGCCGGCCGCGGTGGGTACGGCGACAGGAGGCAGGGCTGTGGGCGGCGGTGCTGAGGGGCCGGCAGGTTGCGAGGCTCCCGCCAAGATGGCAATGTCATCGACGTAAGCCGTCGAGTCGTCGAGCGTCTCAAAGGCAAGAGAGCCGGCGCTCAGAGGGAGCGGATCGGCGTACGACCACTGCCGCACGCCGTCGACCCAGAGCTCCAGCGTGCCACCGTGAGAGACGACATCGACTTGGTACCAGCGGCCGAAAGAATGCGACGAGGCTAGACCGGCAAGGCCCTCATGAAACTCGCTCGGAAAATACTGCTTGTTGAGGTCGGATCCTTCGGCGTCGAATCCAATGTAGTATCGATGGGCCTCGGTCAGGCGCACGACCAGGTGAATGCGGCCCTGCAGCAGCTTGATCCGGAATGATTGGCGCAGGTCGCCTTCAAAGGATTGGTCGAGGCGCGCCCACACGTGACCCTGACCGGCCAGAACCTGGTTAGCCCCGTCCGATTCCACCTGCCAGCCGGGGTCGAGGTTCCAACCCGGTGCCTGGCCGTCTTCAAAGTCCTCCTGGTATGCAACGGCCTGCGGTTCCGCCGTCGCTCCGAGGCCGCCAAGCGAGACGACGGCCAAGACCAGCAAGATCGGAACGCAGAGGCCCGCGCGCAGTCCCGCGTGATTTTCCATTTTCCCCTCCCCGGTACATCATGGTCGAACGGTCTCCCCCGATCTGAGTCGACTCTATTATGACAGGCGGATTCGGAAAGTCAAGAGGTGAAGGAGGGTGGACTGTCTGCGGGCGACGCCTGGCGTTGCGGGCCGGGATGAAGCTGGCGACACGGCCTCACCCGGCCTCCGGCCACCCTCTCCATTCTTCGCAGAAAATGGAGAGGGTATGGGTGAGGCGGCCTATTCGTACGCGAGGACTTCGCGCACGGTCAGGCGGGAGGCGTTGCGGGCCGGGATGAAGCTGGCGACAGCACTCAGCAGCACCACGGCACCCAGCCAAAGCCACAGGCCGGACATCGAGTAGGAATA
>JBGOYQ010000094.1:0-5255 GCA_041479735.1 Anaerolineae bacterium
CGGCGGACGTGGAGCGACGAGGCCGCCTATGATGCGCGCGCCACGGCGTTGGCGCAGCAATTCGTCGCGAATTTCGCCGCCTTCCGCAACGACGTCTCGCCGGCGGTGGCCGAGGCAGGACCCAATCCGGAGGCTTGAGATTGATGCGTGACTACGGCAGCCAGGTGGTCGAGCCGGAGGGCGTGTCGTGATCCGGCTCGAGAACCTGTCGAAGACCTACCGGGAAGGCGCCGAGGCGCGCGTCGTCCTACGGGAGATCAGTGTGCGAATCCCGGACGGCGAATTCGTCGCCATCCGCGGGCGGAGCGGCAGCGGGAAATCGACCCTCCTCAACCTGATCGCCGGGATCGACCTGCCATCCTCCGGCGAGGTCGTCATCGACGACATCTGCCTGAACCGCCTGTCCGCGCGCGACCGGACGTTGTACCGGCGCGATCACATCGGGTTCGTCTTCCAGTTCTTCAATCTGATCCCGACGCTGACGGTCTTGGAGAATGCCCGGCTTCCGGCTGAGCTAGCCGGCCTGCCGTCGGCGGAGGCCGATCGCCGAGCCCTGGAACTCCTCGCCCGGGTCGGCCTGTGCGATCGACCTCGCGAATTCCCCGATCGCCTGTCGGGCGGGGAACAACAGCGGGTGGCGATCGCCCGCGCCCTCGTGCAAAGCCCGACCGTGCTGCTGGCCGACGAACCCACGGGAAACCTCGATCGGGGAACGGGCGAGACCGTCCTGGCGCTGCTCACCGAGCTGACGCGGCAGATGGGCAAGACGCTCATCGTCGTGACCCACAGCCGCCGGATCGCCGAATCGGCCGACCGGCGTCTGCTGCTCGAGGACGGCCGGCTTATCGCCGACGTCGAGACGATCCCTGCAACAGGCTGAGCCGGCGCTGACCGGCGTCGCCCAGACGAGAGTGCGGACGTGCTGACGAGATCGCTCTTGAAGCTGGGACTGCGCGACCTTCTGCGCCGCCGCTGGCAAACCGGGCTGATGGTCCTTGGGGTGGCGCTGGGCGTGGCCGTCGTTCTGGCCATCGACATGGCCAACGCCAGTGCGCGCCGTGGGTTCAGCCTGAGCACGGAAGCCATCGTTGGGCGAGCGACACATCAGATCGTGGATGGCCCCTCCGGGGTGCCGGATGAAACCTACCGGCAGCTCCGTGTGGACTGGGGCATCCATTCGAGTGCGCCGGTCGTCGAAGGCACCGGCATCGCCATCGACTTCGGTCAAGAGCCGGTCACGCTGCTGGGCATCGATCCGATCGCCGACGCCGTCTTCCGGGATGGCCTTTCGAGCCTGACCGCCACCCCGGGTTTCGGTCGCTTCTACACGGAGCCTGGCGCCGGGATCATCGGGCAGGCGCTCGCCGCCCGGAATGGCCTGCGGCCGGGTGACCACCTTCGTATCCAAGTGAACGATCACATCACGCCGATCCTGGTGCTCGGCGTGATGCATCCCGCGGACCCGTCCCAGTTCGGATCGCTCGACAACCTGATCCTGATGGACGTGGGAGGCGCTCAGGAGCTGCTGGGTATGCCGGATCGCGTGACGCGTATCGACCTGATCGTCGACGCGGCACAGGCGGCGGCCATCGCCGCTCGTCTGCCTCCCGGGTTGCGCATCCAACCATCCAGTCAGGAGCGGCAGACGGCCGAGCAGCTGACGTCCGCCTTTCAACTCAACCTGACCGCGCTCAGCCTGCTGGCGCTTGTCGTCGGCATGTTCCTGATCTACAACACGGTCCTGTTTTCCGTCCTCCGGCGTAGGACGGTGCTGGGGATCCTGGTCGAGCTTGGTGTGACGCCGGCTCAGGTCTTCCAGTTGGTGGTGAGCGAGGCGGCGATCGTCTCAGCCATCGGCGCAGCCGCGGGCATCGGGCTGGGTTGGCTGTTGGGTCGGGGCGCGGTGCGCTTGACGACCCAGACGATCAACGACCTTTATTTCCTGGCAGCCGTCCGTCAGCCCGTGCTCGATGCTGCGACTGTGTTGAAGGGATTCGGTTTGGGATTGGGAGCCGGGATCGGCGCAGCGATTTTGCCGGCGATCGAGGCGGCCAGCGTGCTACCCGTGACGGCTCTGAAGCGCAGCAGCCTGGAAGGCCGGGTCCGGGCGCGCCTCCCCTGGTTCAGCTTGGCCGGGGGCATCGTCGTGGTCGGAGGGGCGGGGCTCCTCTGGCTGTCCGGCCAATCCTTGGCCCTGAGCTTTGCCGGGATCTTGGCCATGCTGCTGGGACTGGCGATGCTGACGCCGGCGGCCACAGTCCTGGGGATGCGGCTGGCTGGCCCGGCCCTGGGGCGCATGGCAGGCCTCCTGGGGCGGATGGCGGCCAGGACGGTCGTCAACGCCCTCAGCCGGACGAGCGTGGCTATCGCCGCACTTATGATCGCCTTGTCGGTCACGATCGGTGTCAGCCTGATGATCGACAGCTTCCGGGCGACGGTCGTCAACTGGTTGGGCGTGACGCTGCGCGCCGACCTGTATGTCTCAGCCCCATCTACCTCCGGCACGCGACCGGCCGCCTCGCTTTCGCCCGGGCTTCCGGATCGACTGCGCGCGCTCCCCGGCGTGGGCGCCGTCGAAACATTCCGGGCGGTGACCGTGAGCAGCCGGCTCGGACCTGTGGCGCTCTCCGTGACCGACGCCAGCCGCGAACGTCAGGCCCGCCTGTACCGCTTCGCTGGCGGCACACCCGCCCAGGTCTGGGCGCAAGTGATAGCGGGAAGTGTGATCGTCAGTGAGCCTTTTGCTTACCGCCACGCGATCCCCCCAGTCGGCGGAAGCGTGACCTTGCAGACGGATTTGGGCGAGCACACGTTCTCGGTCGCCGGAATCTACTACGACTACACCTCGGACCAGGGCACGGTCCTGATGAGCGACAACATCTATCACCGGTACTGGCAGGACCGGGCGATCTCGTCGATGGGCGTGTTCCTGACGCCGGGAGCGAATGCCGACCAGGTCTCCGCGGAACTGGGTGCAGCCTTGGAGGGTACCGGGTTGCTGGTCCAGGCGAATGCGGCCGTCCGACAAAAGGCGCTGGCCATCTTCGATCGCACGTTCGCCATCACGGCCGCGCTGCGGGTGCTGGCGGTCGTCGTGGCCTTCATCGGGGTGGTCAGCGCGCTGATGGCGCTGCAGCTCGAGCGCCGCCGCGAGCTGGCCACGCTTCAGGCGCTCGGCCTGCCACCGGGGTCGATGTGGGCATTATCATTTCTGGAGACCGGGCTGATGGGTCTGATGGCCGGGGTGCTGTCGCTGCCGACCGGTTTGCTTCTGGCTTGGGCCTTGATCGACATCATCAACCTACGCTCGTTCGGGTGGACGATTCGGATGGCGGTCAACCCGTACGTCTTCGTACAAGCGCTGCTCGTGGGCGTGGCGGCGGCGCTCTTGGCCGCCGTCTACCCGGGGCTGCAGGCGAGGCGCGAATCGATCGCCGAAGGGCTGCGCCAGGAATGAGACGCTTCGTCCTTGGGCTTCTGATGGCCGTTGCGGCCGGGGGCCTGATCTGGTGGGTGACGCGCCGGCCGCAGCCGCCGGCTGCCAACGGCTCGCTGAAGTTGGCGCCGGCGACGGAGCCGGCCTTCGCCCGCGCCCTCGCCCCGCGAGCATTCCATTTCCCGGAAGACCACGGCCCGCATTCCGAGTTCCAGACGGAGTGGTGGTACTACACCGGCAACCTGGAGACCGAGCAGGGCCGGCACTTCGGCTACCAGCTGACCTTCTTCCGGCGCGGCCTGGACCCACGACCCGGGTCGCGGGGCGCGGATCTGGCGGCGACCGAAATCTACTTCGCCCATTTCGCCGTCACCGATGTGCAGGGGAAGTCGCATCCCTTCACCGAGCGCTTCAGCCGCGGCGCGGGGGGCCTGGCGGGCGCGAGCGGCTCACCGTTCCACGTGTGGCTGGAGGACTGGTCGGTCGAGTCCGTGGAGTCGGATGGATCGAGTGTTCGGCTTGTCGCTTCCGATGGGGCCTGGCGATTGAATCTGACATTGCGGGCGACGAAGCCGATCGTGGCCCATGGCGACGCCGGCCTGAGCGCCAAGAGCGACCAGCCGGGAAACGCTTCGTACTACCTGAGCTACACGCGCCTGGAAACCGAGGGTACGCTCACGCAGGACGGGAGCGACATCCCGGTCGCCGGCCAAAGCTGGTTCGATCACGAGTGGAGCACGAGCGCGCTCGGCGCGCAGGCCGTCGGCTGGGATTGGTACAGCCTGCAGCTCAGCGACGGCCGCGACCTGATGCTGTTCCGTATCCGCAATGCCGACGGGACGATCGATTCCGTCTCGGGCGGGACGTTGGTCGAGCAGGATGGGACCGTTCGGCACGTGCGATCATCCGACGTCTCGATCGATGTGCTCGAGCATTGGCGCAGCCCGGAGAGCGGGGGGACCTATCCAAGTCGTTGGAGGCTGCAACTGCCGTCGGAAGGCATCGAGCTGACCCTGGCGCCATGGCTGAGCGATCAGGAACTGCGCGTCAGCTTCCCCTATTGGGAGGGCGCTGTGCGGATCACCGGGACGATCGCCGGGCGTGAGGTCACCGGTAACGGATACGTGGAGCTGACGGGTTACGTCCGGTCGATGCAGGGGGTGTTCTAGCGGTACTCACCCTCGGCAGCCTCTCCGTGGGTCAGGGTGCCCAGAGATAGGGAGTCATAGGAGCCAGACGGCAAGCAGGATTGCGGCCGCGGTCGTCGTGAGGTTGTCGATGTCGGGCAGCGGAAACGCTTCGACGACGGCGGCCACGACGCTGATCAGCGCGATACGCGCGGCGACGGCTCCGACGGCCAGAGGTAAGTGGTAGAGGCCCAGCGCCTGGAACAGGGCGACGAAGCCGAAGGCAAAGGCGAATCCGCCAACCGCCATGGCTGCCGAGCCGGCCCAGCTTTTCTGGGGGTTGATAGGCAATCGCGCCGTCCCCCACTGGCGGCCGACGATGTCCGCCAGTCCGTCGCCCCCACACATGAGCATGAGCGCCAGGATCCCCACCGGCGACGTTCGCCAGAAGACCACGGTGCAGACGACGAAGATCAATCCGTAGAAGAGCGGGCCGCGCAGGATCTCGCGCGGGTTGCCGGTGCGAGTCATCGCCTGGACGGCAGCGGGGTCGTTCACGACGCCCACGCCGACCAAGAAGAACTGCAGGGTGATCGCCAGAGGTACCAGGGCAGCCAGGAAGCGGGCGCGCGGCTCCAACGAGAATAGATTCCAGCACAGGATGAACAACGGCCCGGTCCCGATATGGATGA
>JBGOYQ010000095.1:0-5213 GCA_041479735.1 Anaerolineae bacterium
CGGCGTACGGGTACTCGCGGTTCTGCACGATCAGACGCGACTTGTCGTAGTCCAGCCGGTCGGCATTGGCGACCTCGATGACGTTCAGCCCTTGCGCCTTGAGATAGTCCGCCGTCTGCGTCCCCAGACCCTCCACGCCGGCGCCGTTCAGAACGGACACTCGCGCCGCCTCGACCTTTGCAGCCGAAACCGGGTTATCGGCCGGCGCCGACGGGGCGACGGCTCCGGTCATGGTGAACACCTGGTCCCGCAGCTCACGGATTTTGTCCGTTACCGGCTTCAATACCTGGGAACCGTCGGGCAGCGTCTCGAGCAGCACCATGTCCGGCGGGGCGATGACCCCGTTGTGCATACCTTCGTTCGGGAGGCGCAGTGCCATCAATGCCAGTGAGATGATCTGATCCAGCGTTAGGTTGGTGCGGACGCCGCTGCCCAGCTCGGCATACAGCGCCGGCGCCTTGGCCAGCAGGGTCGGGATCATGTTGACGTTCAGGATTCGGTCGCGTACGGCCCAGGCCACCTGCTGCTGCCGGTTGGCCCGGTCAAAGTCGCCGCCATCGGTGTGGCGGGCCCGGGCGTAGGCCAGCGCGTCGGCCCCATCCAGATGCAGGCTTTGCGGGCTCAACCAACGGCTCTCTCGTCCGATGGGCGAGATCTTGACCCGCTGGGAAACTAGGATGTTGATCCCGCCGATCTCGTCGATCATCTTCTCGAAGGAATAGAAGTCGATGACGGCGTAGTACTGGATGGGCACACCCAGCAGATTCTCGACCGTCTTCATCGCCAGGCCCGGACCGCCGCCGGGGAGCTTGTTGCCCTCGCCCGTCGGGTAGGCGGTGTTGATCCGATTGTGCTCGAAGCCAGGAATCTCGACCCACAAGTCGCGTGGGATCGACAGCATGCCGCCAGTATGGGTGACTGGATCGAGGGTGAGAAGCATCATCGAGTCGGTGCGCGGCGGCCCATCGCTGGCGAGCCAGTCGCGATAGTCCAGCCCCATGAGCAGGATCGTGACCCGGTCGGTCCCGTTCCAGGGTTGCGCCGTCGCAAGCAAGTCAGCCGGGACGTCGGTCGCGCCGGGGACCGGCGTTCCGCCGGCGGAGGCCGATCCCGCGGATCCCTGGAAAGGATTTGGACCGGTCCCCGTCCATGCGGAGGCCAACCCGCGCACCGTCGTGAAGGCCAGGATACCGCTGAAAACGGCCGCGGCGACGAAGGCCGCGCCCAACGCCCAGACCGCCCAATCTGGGATGGACAGCCCGCGTCGGATGACATGCGAACTTCGCGGTCGATTTCTCACGCCTGTCCTACCTCTGTCCTCGGTTCGAGAACCTGCGGATTATATCACGCAGGTCGCTGGGCTCGCTGCGCGAGACGTTCCCAGGCCGAGAATTCATCGCTCAGGATCCGTTCGATCGCGGCGTACTGTTGCCCCAAGATTCGCACCTTGTTCACATCGACCCCGGCGTGTTCCAGCAATCGGCCGACGTCGGCCAGCTCAACTTCGAGGCGAGCGATGCGTGCCTCGGCTGCCACCAGTTCTGCCCGCTGCTGCCTGTCCCCGGACCGGGCAGCAGGGCGGGCGCGCCCTCGCTCCGGCCGAGGCAGACTCACCTGCTCACGCCGCTGTCGCGCGGCGACGAACTCGGCATAACCGCCCGCGAAGACGCCCAGGCGGTGCTCTTCCGGCGAGACGTCCCAGATTTGCGTCGCCAGGGCATCGATCAGGTAGCGGTCATGCGAAACGAGAAGGATCGTCCCCGGAAACTCGGCCAGCGCGACCTGCAGCACCTCTTGCGAGGGTAGATCCAAATGGTTGGTCGGTTCATCCAGCAGCAGCAGATTGGCACCTTCCAGCGCCAACTTGGCAAGCGCCACGCGGCCGCGCTCTCCCCCGGATAGGACCTCCACCTGCTTGTCGACCGAATCCCCGGTGAACAGGAATCGGGCAAGGAAATCGCGTGCCTGGGCGCGTGTCCATTTCGGCGCCACCGTCAGCACCTCTTCGATGACGGTCCGCTCGGGTCGCAGCAGCTCATGCGCCTGTGCAAAGTAGCCGATCTTCAGTGCGGCACCGAGACGGATCGCGCCGGCCAGGGGCGGGATGTCCCCCAGCAGCGTCTTAAGGAACGTCGTCTTGCCGGCGCCGTTAGGCCCGACCAGGGCGACGCACTCTCCTCGCGACAGGACAAGATCGGGCACGTCGAACAATGCCTCGGCCGCGTCGGCATACCCAACCGCCAGGCTGTGCGTCTCCAGGACGACGTCACCCGAGCGATCGGCCCCATCGAAGTCGATGCGCACGTTTCTCTCAGCCGGCGGCCGGTCCACAGCCTCTTGCTGAAGCATCCGTTTCAGCCGCGTCTGTCTTCCTTGGGCCTGCCGGCTATTCTGCCCGGCGATGTTGCGGCGGATGTATTCCTGCTCTCGGTGGACGAGATCTTGCTGCGCCCGGTAATCGCTCGCCTGCAGACGCAGCCGCTCGGCGCGTTGACCGGCGTAGGCCGAGTAGTTGCCGTGGTAGCTCACGAGCGTGCGACCGTCGAGCTCCCAGACGGTCTCGACGCTGTGATCGAGGAAGTATCGGTCGTGTGAGACGATCACAGCCGCACCCGGCCAACCTTCCAGCCAGCCCTCCAGCCACTCGATCGCTTGCAGGTCGAGGTGATTGGTCGGCTCATCCAGCAAGAGCAGGTCGGGGTCCTCGAGGAGCAGACGCGCCAGATCGGCGCGTGTTCGTTCCCCGCCTGACAGACGGGAGAGCGGCGCGGCGATCTCAGCTTCGGAGAAGCCCAACCCGCGTAGCACTCGGCGAATGCGCGCCGGGTAGGTGTACCCGCCGGCGCGATCGAAGGCTTCCTGCAATGGGCCGTAGCGCGCCATAGCGTCTTCGGCCCGCTGCGGATCGGTCATGGCCGTCTCGAGGCGGGCCATCTCCGCCTCCTGCCTTCGCAGGTCTGGCAGGGCCCCCAGGCACATGTCCCAGAGAGTCTCCGTCGAGTCTATTTCATGTGCGAGGGCGACGCGGGTCTCTTGCGGTAGGTAGCCGAGCCGGACCCCGCGGGCGCGGTGGACCTGGCCGGCGTCCTGTCGATCGAGGCCGGCCAGGATTCGCAGCAGCGAAGTCTTGCCGACCCCATTGGGGCCGACCAGGGCGATGCGTCCCTGACGCGGGATCGCGAGCGAGACGTCCGTGAAGACGTCCTGGGCGCCAAAGGACTTCGCCAATCCTGAAGCAGTCAGCAGTGACATGGGGTCCTGAGGCGGATTATAGTCCAGGCCGCGAAGGCGCCCGCGGCGGCCAACACCGCCCGCGGTGGACCGCTGGGCTATAATTCCCACGACGGTCAGCAGGTCTCCAAAGAATGTCCGATCCAACATCGCCGGATTACCGCAGCCTGATGATTTCCGCCGTGGTCATGGCGGTAGTCGGCTGGATGGGCCTGTACCTGCTTCTCAATGTGACCCTCCCCACGGTCGGCCCGCGCTGGCTGTTCTTTTTTTTGTGGACGCTGGCGGCGACCGGGACATCGCTGCCGTTCATCTGGCTTCTGCATCGCCGCTTCGGCGCCGGCGTGCCCTCGCCCGCCGGGACGCTCTTGCGCCAGGGATTGTGGGCGGGCCTGTACGCGGCCATCTGCATATGGCTGCAGGTCAATCGCAGCCTGACGCTCACCCTGGCCTTGCTGATTGGCATCGGCCTGCTGGTCGTGGAATGGTTCATCCACGCCGTCGAACGCAGCACGTGGAAACCGCTAAATTGAGCCTGCGCGAGTTGCCTTCGGTCGATCGCCTGTTGCAAACCGAGGACGCCGCCCGGCTGGTCTCCATCTTCGGCCGGACACTCACCTTGCATGCCTTGAACGAGCGTCTCGACTCGGCCCGCCTGGCCATTCGCGCCGGTGGGGCGGCACCGCCGACCAACGACATCCTGCGCCAGGCCCGGGTGAACCTCGAGAATGCGAACCTGCCCTCGCTGGTTCCGGTGATCAACGCCAGCGGCGTCATCTTGCATACCAATCTGGGCCGGGCGCCTCTCAGCCGCGCTGCCATGCAGGCCGCGGCCGAGGTCGCCTCCGGCTACAGCAACCTCGAATACGACCTCGACGCCGGCGCCCGTGGTCGGCGCGATCAGCACGTCGAAGGACTGTTGCAGCGACTCCTCCCGGCCGAGGCGGCCCTGGTGGTCAACAACAACGCCGCCGCCGTGATGCTGGTCCTCTCGGCTCTGGCCCGGCGCAAAGAGGTACTGGTCTCGCGATCCCAACTGATCGAGATCGGCGGCGGTTTTCGGCTGCCGGACGTCATGAAGGAATCGGGGGCGAAGCTGATCGAGGTCGGCACGACGAACCGCACTCATCTGCGGGACTTCGAGTCGGCCGTCTCCGATCGGACTGCCTTGATCTTGCGTGCCCATCACTCCAACTTCAAGATCCTGGGGTTCACCACCGAGCCCTCGCTCTCCGAGCTTGTCTCCCTCGGCCGACGTCACGGCCTGCCGGTGTTCGACGACCTCGGCTCGGGGGCGTTGCTCGATACGGCCGCATTCGGGCTTGGACACGAGCCGACCGTGCAAGAATCGCTCCAGGCCGGCGCCTCGCTGGTCGCCTTCTCGGGAGATAAGCTGTTGGGTGGGCCTCAGGCCGGCATCATCGCCGGAGAGGAATCCCTCATCGACCGGTTGAGGCGCCACCCCTTGGCTCGCGCCCTGCGGCCCGATAAGATGTGCGTCGCGGCACTGGCGGCTACCGTCGGGCACTACCTCCACGAAGAGGCCGTGCGCGAGATCCCGATTTGGCAGATGATTGGTGCAGCGGAGGCCACCGTGCAGGCCAGGGCTCGAGCCTGGGCTGCGGCGCTGGAAAGCGGGGAGGTGCTGGCTTCGCGATCGACCATCGGCGGCGGCAGCCTGCCGGAGGAGACGTTGCCCACCTGGGTCCTGGCGATCGAAGCGCCCCACCCCAACGCGCTGGCAGGCAGGCTGCGGCGGGCTTCGCCGCCCGTGATCGCCCGCGTCGATCAAGACCGGCTGATGCTCGATCCGCGCACTGTCCTACCTGACCAGGATCAGACACTTCTTCAGGCGGTGCGCGCTAGCCTGGAATCAGGGGATTAAGGCCGCGACTGGTGCCGCCTCGCTGCCGTGTCCCCGCGGCCGACGTGCATCGAGGAGCAGACATGAAATCCGATCTCGATCGGTTCATGGCCGATGA
>JBGOYQ010000096.1:0-5199 GCA_041479735.1 Anaerolineae bacterium
CGACTGTCCGCATCGCTCGAAGAACCCGGGTCGACGCGCCGCAGCCCCTCAGCTGCGGCGCACCCGTTCCTGTGCCAGACCAGACCGCGTCGGGGAGCTGCGCGGCTTGCGCGATACCGGGAAACGGGCGATGAGGATGCGGTACACCGTCAGGAACAGCAAGGTGCCCACGAGGAACGAGTACAGGCCTTGCACCCAGACGTTGGTGCTGTCGGTCCCGGCCTGAAGGCCATGCGCGATGCCCATCAGGAAAACTAGGTAACTCAGGTAGTGGATCGATCGCCAGACCTTTGAGCCGATGGTCTTGCGAACGTAGAAGGTCAGTGTGACTAGAGCCATAAGGTAGAAGCCGATCTGACCGATCCCAACCCACAGCGGACGGTAGGTCGTCGTGGCGAACGGGACGAGAAGTTGGGTCAGACTGAACTTGGCGTACTGATCGCCGAGCAGTATCAGGCCGTGGAACAGGGCAAAGCCGAGCCCAAGCAGGCTGGCGTGCTGATGCAGGTCGAAGGCGGTCGGGCCGCCGGGCCAGACGCGGGCCAGCTTATTGGTGATCATCACTCCGATGGCCATCGACAGCCACAGGAGCACGAGGGATACCACGCCACTGGCGCGTGACAGGTACCAGTACACCTTCGGCGCGGGACCCAGAAGGGAGTCGCTCAGGCCGGGCAGCCAGGTGGGCAAGACGAAGGCGGCCAGGAGCGTCCCCACCGCAATGGCCAGCAACATCAGCATCAGGGTTTGCAGGGCAACTGCCGGCTGCAGCTCATCCAGGTCGTCGGGCGATGGCGAGTGGGATCGGTTCATGGCTTATCTCCACACGTGCTTGCGCATCCGGGCGGTTCTCACGACCCGTCCGTCTTCAAGTACCAGCAGCCCGGCCAGCCCCGGATGGGCCTCGAGCCATTCCGGGCCGCCGCGGCTGCCCAGGATCAGCGCGACTTTGGCGGCGGCCTCGGCCTCGACCGCCGTCGGGGCAACGACGGTGGCCGCGATCACATCGGTGTCCGCCGGGCGCGAGGTGCGTGGATCGATGATGTGGTGCTGCCAGAACTCGCCTTGCTTCCAACGATGGTAGTCACGACCTGAGGTGGCGACCGCGCCGTGCGACAGCATGATCAAGTCGAGCTGTCCGTCGGCCTGATGCGGATCGGCGACGGCGATCGGCCAGGGTTGCCCATCCGCCTGCGGCCCGCTGACAGCGATGTCGCCGCTGGCGTCGACCAGGGCCGGTCCAGCCACCCGTAGTCGCCGGGCGGCGCGATCCGCCGCCCAGCCTTTGGCGATGCCTCCCAGGTCGAGGCGGACCCCCGGTGGCAGGCAGATCGTGCGTTCCCGCCGGTCCATACGCAGGCGGCGCCAGTCCGCGATGGGCGGGGGCGCCTGTGCCGGGAGCGCGGCCACTGAGCCGATGGCTTCGAAAGTACGGTCGTAGCCGGCGGCCTCGAGCGCCGACGCGATGGTGGGTGAGACCAATCCCCCGGTGACGCGGGCGGCTTCGATCGCTCGCTCCACGACATCCCATAGCACCCCGCTCGCCGGCTGGGGCACACCGGCGGCGGCGTTGAGCCGGTTGAGCTCACTTTCGGATCGGAAGCGGCTTAAGCGGCCTTCCCAAACCTCGAACCACGATGGGACGAGCGCCAGCCGGGCGGCGGCTGCCGGCCCGTCGGCATCGACGATGGCCAGCATGCCGCTACCCATGGCGTGGAACTCGAGACGCTGGTGCATGTTAAGGGTGTGAGGACCTCGTCGTGGTCACCGGACCCGGGGCCGAGGACGGGCGACTGACACTGCGGAGCGAAGGTGCGCCGACCTTGCGCAGGACGACCGGCGCCGACGGGCTGAGACTGGGCGCGGACGAAACGCTGACCTTGCCGAGATCCGGCGCCGGGACGATCGTCGGGAGCGCTGGCAGGTCGGCGACCGGGTCACCCGTCGGTGTGGGATTCGGAGAGGCCGCGCCGGCCGCTTGGCTCAACGTCAGGCTGGCCCACCCGGCCACCGTGGTCGCCAGGGCACTGGCGGTGATCAGGATCTTCATCCCGGCACCGGGGCTCTGGCGCTGAGGAGAGGCAGGATTGGGCATTCGGTTGCTCCTTCGGGACACGGCTCGGCGGAAACCGGGCTAGTCGTCCCCGCCGCTAGCGTGGCTGTCATCCGATTCGTGGTAGGACGATGAACCCGACGGGGCCGAGGCGCTGTAAGATGATGAAGCGGCGCCGTTGTACAGAATCGCGCCTGTGTCGGCGTCGATGTAGAACAGGCCGGCAGTCGTGTGGACCTCATAGGCGACCGTCCCCTGGTAGTCGACCAGATCGGGGGTCCTCTTCAGCTTGGAGCCTGGCACGGCTTGCAGGGCGACTCCCGCGGCCTCGGCCGGCGTGAACACGTAGGTCGGACCGGTGGGGACGCTGGTCGCCTCCGCCTTCGGGCTGGATGCCGCCAGGCGGGCGTAGGCGTCCTGGAGTTGCTGGTTGGCCTGCTGGATCAGATTCTGGTACTCGGCCTCGCGCTGGCTCCATGATGCGGAGCTGACCGAAGCGTCGGTGGGCGCCGGGGCGGCACTGGCACTGGCGCCGGCGCTGGCGCTGGCGACTCGGGCGGACACCCCGCCGACGATCACCAGGACGAACGCGGTGAGTGCGCCGGCGATCAAGACGAGCGCTTTCTGAGACATAATGACCCTCCTTCGGACTTCGAATCGAACGTACCGACAAGCGCTAAGCATACCGGGGCCGGCTTAACCGATCGTGGGAACCGCGCCCGAGTTTTCCCATGAAATTCCAATCTCTCTCGGCTATACTCTTCCCGGAGCTGGAATGCGCGTACTGTTGCTCGAGGATGACCAGCGCCTGAGCCGTCTGATGGAGCGCGTCTTCAAGGACGAGGCCATTTCCCTCGACGTCGCCGGTGACGGTCGCACCGGCCTCGATCTGCTCTTGCGCGGGACCTATGACGTCGCTGTGGTGGACTGGATGTTGCCGGGCCGGGACGGCCCGGCCATTTGCCGCGCGGCGCGCGAGGCCGGGATCAAGACCGGCTTGATGATGTTGACCGCCCGAAGCCAGATCGAGGACCGGGTCGCCGGACTTAACAGCGGCGCCGACGACTACTTGGTCAAGCCGTTCGCCATCGAGGAGCTCCTGGCGCGCGTCCGGGCACTGGCCCGCCGCACGACCCCGGCCACGGGTGACCCATGGGAACTGCGCTGCCGCGATCTGGTCCTCGACCTCGCCTCGCATACTTCCCGGCGAGGCAGCCAGCCGCTGGACCTGACGGCGACGGAGTGGAACCTGCTGGAGTGTTTCCTGCGCCATCCCGGGCAAGCGCTGTCCCGCCAGCAGATCCTCGACTACGTCTGGTCGTACGAACGCGAGGTCCAGCCGACGATGGTGGACGTGTACATTTCTTACCTCCGACGCAAGCTGAACGTGCCCGGAAGGCGCGATCCCATCCAGACTGTGCGCGGCCTAGGGTACCGGTTGGAGGCCGACCATGTTTAGCGGCCTGCGCCTCCGGCTGACGCTGGTCTACTTGCTGTCCGGCCTGGCGTTGACCGTGACCATCGGCGGCGGGGCGTACTTCATCCTGCGCCAATCCTTGCAGACCAGCACCGATCAGGCGCTCGATCGCAAGCTGGCCCTGGTGATGCAGAAGCTCGAAGCAACGCCGACCCCGCCGGCGGCGACGCCGAGCCCAACGCCGACCGAGCTGCCCAAGCCGGTACCAACAGCACCGGCGGCATCGGTCTCCGGGGACGGGGAGAATGAGTCGGAGGGCCCGTCACCGACGAAGAGTCAGGCGCCGGGATCCGCGCTTTCGAAGGTGCATGAGCCGTCCGAGAGCGATCAAGCCTTTGACGCCGAGCTGGCGCCTGTCTTCGTCACCTCCCTCGACTCCGGCGGCCAGCAAATGGCTGGCGCCTCCCCCTCGACTGCTCCCGTCCCGCCTAACCCACAGGCCGTGGCCGCGGCACAGGTGACGGGGCGGGACCTGCGCACGATCAGCTTGCCGGATGGGACGCGCTACCGCCTGATGACCTTGCGCCTGGTTTCGTCCGGATCGACGATCTACCTTCAGGCCGGCCGGTCCCTGGCCGACCAGGACAAGACGCTGGCTTCGCTCCTGACCGGGCTCCTGGTGCTGGCGGTGCTCGTGACGCTGGCGATCGGCCTGGCCAGCTGGTGGCTGGCCGGACGGTCGCTCATCCCGGCCGAGCGCGCCTGGGAGCAGCAGCAAGCCCTGGTGGCCAACGCCAGCCATGAGCTGCGGGCGCCGCTGACCGTCCTACGGGCGACGGCCGAGGTCGCCCAGCGCCAGGTGTCGGCGCAAGGCGGCGACGGGCGGCCGATGGACGATATCTTGCGCGATGTCGATCACATGAATCGGGTCGTGGAGGATCTGCTGCTCCTTTCCCGGCTAGATGCCGGGCGGCTGCCGCTCGAACCTGGGGTGGTCCCGGTCGGTGGGCTGTTGTGGGATGCTCAACGACAGTTCGCGGCCGCGGCCGAAGCGCGCGGCGTAACCATCGGTGTGGCGACCACATCGGGCTCGGTTTGGGCCGACGCCGTCCGGCTGCGCCAGGTGCTCGTCATCTTGCTGGACAACGCGTTGCGCCACACGCCCTCCGGCGGGCGTATCGACCTGGGAGCGCGCGCCTTTGGTCGGCAGGTCGAAATCATCGTGGCGGATACCGGCACCGGTATCGCGCCCGAGCACCTGCCACGCGTCTTCGAACGCTTCTACCGGGGCGACGCCGACGCCTCGGATGAGGGTGGCGGCAGCGGTCTCGGGTTGTCGATCGCCCGGTCGTTAGTTGAGGCGCAGCAAGGCCGAATCGACTTGGAAAGCCGGCCTGAGGCGGGGACGCGCGTGGTGGTAGTGTTGCCGGCTGCGCCGCGGCACGCGTAACGTTTGGGCTGGCTTGCCAGTCGCAGTCCGCTTGTCTGCCGCGTGCGGATCGCAGAGTCGGGAGGGAGTCCATGGAGCTGATCAGCGTCCCGATCCAGAAGCCGGATTCCGTGAATCTGATCCTCGGGCAGGCACATTTCATCAAGACGGTGGAGGACCTGCACGAGGCGCTGGCCGGGACGGTGCCGGGGATCCAATTTGGCCTGGCGTTCTGCGAGTCGTCCGGGCCGGCCCTGGTGCGGGCCAGCGGCACATCCGACGAGCTCGTAGACCTGGCCA
>JBGOYQ010000097.1:0-5185 GCA_041479735.1 Anaerolineae bacterium
GTAATTAAGGACGTAATCGCCGATATCGCCTTCCAGCAGACGATCACGCGCGCCAATGAGTTCGACGTCATCGCCACGATGAACCTGAACGGCGACTACCTGTCCGACGCGCTGGCGGCACAGGTCGGTGGGATCGGCATCGCGCCGGGGGGCAATATCAACTACGAGACCGGGCACGCCGTCTTCGAGGCGACCCACGGTACGGCGCCCAAGTACGCCGATAAGGACGTCGTCAATCCCGGCTCGGTCATCCTCAGCGGTGAGATGATGTTTCGGCACCTGGGTTGGGGGGAAGCAGCCGACCTGATCCTGCACGGCATGGAGGGTGCCATCTCCGCCCGGACGGTCACCTATGATTTCCACCGTCAAATGGAAGGCGCCACGCTCCTGCGCTGCTCCGAGTTCGGCGACGCCGTCATCCAACACATGGATTGAGTCCCACCCGGACGCGCTTCCGCACGCCCGAGGCGGATGAATGTCAATTGACAGCCCCATGCGGCGGAGGTATACCCAGACATGGGCAGTCCTCGGCGGCCCGCTCGTTGCATGCCGCCTCGCGATCAGCCCATGGCACTTCACCCGGCCCGATTTCCTCCGCTCAGACGAGCCTGTCAGGCGCAGGTCGCCTGCTCCTCGGGGAGATGCCCGGGGCAGGTCTTATTGGAACGCCGAGATCTAATGGCACCACCCGGCACACTGCGGGACCGTACCCGCTCGCTAAGCTGGCAGACACCATCCAAGGAGAGACAGACCATGGCTAAGCAGATCGACGAATTCTTCGTTCCGTGGCTCAAGGGCCAGAAGATGTACGTCTCCGAGCACATCGACCTGGCGTGGCGTCAACCCGAGCTTCATCGCCTGATGTCGAACGAGAATCCCAATCCGCCGTCCGAGCACGTGCTCGACGCCATCCTCAAGTACGGCAAGATGGCCAACCGCTATGCGGACCAGGGCTTCAAGGTACGCGAGAAGCTGGCCCAGATGAACGGGATGCCCGGGATCGAGAACGTGCTGCTGGGCAACGGATCGAGCGAAGTCTTCGATATGATCATCCGCAGCTTCGTCCAGCCGGGCGATGAGCTGATCCACCACACCCCGTGTTTCGGCATCTACAAGCTGCGGACGCTGATCGTCGGCGGTAAGGTCGTCAGCGTGCCGATGAAATACAAGTGGGGCGACGAAGCCATGCAGTACGATGCCAACGCCATCCTCAAGGCGGTCACCCCCAAGACCAAGGTCATCGTCGTCGCAAACCCGAACAACCCGACGGGCAATTTCATGGAGCCCGAAGGCTTCGTCAAGATCGCCGAGACGGGGATCCCCTTCATCATCGACGAGGCCTATGTCGAGTACGCCGGCATGGGCAAGTCCCAGGTCGGCCTGATCAAGAAGTACAAGAACGTCATCGTCACCCGCACGCTGTCCAAGGCCTACGGGCTGGCCGGCATGCGCTTCGGCTACGCGCTGGGCGACAAGGACGTGATCATGCAGATCGCCGCCACTTTGATCCCGTGGAACCAGAGCACGATCGCCATGTGGGCCGGCCTGGCGGCGCTGGACGACTCCGACGGGCTGAAGAAGCGCGTCGATTACAACAACGGCGAGCTCGACCGGATCATGAAGGAAGTCAACAGCATTCCGGGGGTAAAGGCCTTTCCGTCCCGCGGCAATTACATGCTGTTCGACTCGAAGGTGCCGGGCAAGACGGGCGCCGGCATGATCGAACACGCCAAGAGCAAGGGCTTGATCCTGCGCGGCCAGGAACCGATGTATGCCAGCGATGGCTGGTTCCGATTGACGATCGGCAACAAGCAGGAGAACGACATGTTCATCGCCGCTGTCAAGGAGTACTTCCTGGGCAAGTAATTCCAAGCTAACGGCCGAATGACGAAACGAGGCGGGGAGCTACTCCCCGCCTCGTTTTGATTCGCTCGAGACACCGTCGGCGCAGCTTGCAAAGAGAGTGCCTCTATCCTCACGCAAGCGAAGGCGAAGGTTGCCGATTTCCGCTGCAATCCCTTGGAGCTTATGAGGCCCTGGTGGGGAAAGGGCAAGGAGCCGCACCATTCGTTGCCCGAGATTTCGCCGTAGCCTGCCAAGTGACGAGCCTTGCCCCAAAGCGCGTGTCTCTCTCCAAGAACGACCGAGACGCTCGTCCGGCCGCGTGCCCAGCATGCACACCTTGGTGTTGGCTAGATTCTGGCCGATTGGTGTCTTGCTCTCCAGCTTGGTGGGCAAGCGGCTGGGGGCGGTCGACACTATGCTGACAGTCGCCGGGAGCAGCGCGCCAATCACCCTGGTGGGCTGGTTGGCCTTTCCAGAAGCCCTGCGGACGGACTACCGGCCGGCGTAACTACATCTGCTCGTACTGGACCACGTTGAGGACGAAGATCGTCGCCCGGTGCGCCCCTGGCGTCGCCGGCGGCGGTAGCTCGGCGCGTAGGATCCTCAGCGCCTTCTCGACATTCTCCTCTTCCATACCCATCATCATCGTGATGTTGCCTCGCCTCAGGAATCCGCCGGTGGAGGCCAGGCGCGTGGCGCGGAAGCCGGCCTCGACCAGCCGCTTCAGGGCAGCCTCGGCCTCTCCGTCCCCCAGGATTACCAGGAGCAGTTTCACGGTCAGATTTCCTCGTGCCGTTCGACATCGAAGACGAACATAGTCGCTCCGCGCACCTGAGCTGGGATCGGCGCCGCTGCCGGCCCCGGAACGCCCTCGAACGGCATAGCGACGTACTCGACCCGCGTGCGGCAGGTTTGGACAAGGGCGCGTTCCACCATGGGCAGCCGCCCCTCGGGGATACCAACTAGCAGCAGATGGCTCGCCCGCCCCAAGAATCCGCCTTGGCTCTTGAGGCGGGTGCACGAAGCGCCGCACGCAGCCAACGCATTGCTGGCCCGATCAACATCCCGATCTTGCACCACAATGAACAGCAGCTGACGGACTGGGGCGGCAGGTTGATTGCCCGCATCCTGGAGATGCTGTCCTTCCGCCGCCAAGTCGAGGCTCAGATCGACCTCGGCCACCAGCTCGCCAAAGGGTTCGTCCGACAGTATCCCCTCACGCCGCAGCCGAGAAAGCATGGCGCGCTGGGCGCGCAGGTTCTCGCGGCGGGCGATCACCAGTTCCTCGCGCTCCATTGCCGGCGCATCGCGCAGCGACTCTTGCACCGCTTCAGTGAGCGCCTCCAGCCGCAGTCGAGCCGTCGGACGGAGCTGATCCCAGGTGTGGCTGGAGATCACGCCGTCACGGTGCATTCGCTGCAGGTGTTCATATCCGGCGCGCGCCGCGAGGGCTCGGGCGTGGCGCCGCTCATACTCCAGTCTATCCTTGCTGCGCTGGGCGAGCCCCAATCGGCGCAGCAAGGCGTCGATCGATAGGCTCTGCACCAGAATGGTGAACAAGACCACGCCGAAGGTCATCGCCAGCACCGTCTCACGCGCCGGCCCCAGGCTTGCGGGCAGACTCAGCGCCAGGGCCAACGCGATGGCGCCTCTGGGTCCGCCCCAGAATAAGACATGGCTCCAGGCGAGAGGGACTCGGGCAACGTAGCGCGATATCAGGTAGGTCGCCAGCGCCCGGGTCACAAGCACACCGCCGATGGCCCATAGGATCGGCGCCCAGGATTGAAGCAGAAGCGTCACATCAACGTGCAGACCGATGAGCAAGAACACGGCTGAGCTAGCCAGGAAGGCAGCAAACTCCCAGAAGTTGAAGACAACGATGCGCGTCGTGGGTGACATGCTGCGCGGGCTCAGGCTTCCCGTCACCAGGCCGGCGGTCAACACGGCCAACACGCCGCTGACGTGAAACTGCTCCGCCACCAGGTAGGAGCCAAAGGCGAGAATGACGGTGAGCGTGGTCTCTACAAGGTAGTCATCAAGTCGGGAAAGCAGCTGATCCGCGAGCCATCCCAGCGCCAAACCGATGAAGAGGCCTCCCGCGGCGATCCAGGCAAAGTCGAAGACGCCCTGCACCGGGTGGAGGGCGCCGGTCAGCGCGCCGGCAAGTGCCAAGTTGAACAGAACGATCGCCGTCCCGTCGTTGAACAGGCTTTCGGCCTCCAGCATAACTTCCAGCCGCTTCGGCGCTCCCAGCCGGCGAAAGATCGCTACCACCGAGACAGGGTCGGTCGCGGCAATGAGCGCGCCGAACACCAGCGCCGCCGGCAGTGCCACAGTGCCGCTCCAGGCGACCAGACTCCCCACAACCAACATCGATAGCACCACACCGGGCAAAGCCAGGAGCAAGATCGTCGCCCAGTCGCGGCGCATCTCGCGCGGGCTAAGATGAAAGGCCGCTTCGAACACCAAGGGCGGCAGGAAGAGCGAGAGGATCAACTGCGGGGTAAAGCCGACCTCGAGGCGGGAGAGGAGCGAAAGCACAAGCCCCGCAAGTACAAGGGCAACGGTGTAGGGCACGCGGAAGCGCCGGGTGACGACGGCCACAAGGGAAACGATCAAGAGCATCTCGAGGACGAGGATCTCGACCTCAAGCACCTGGTTCACGGCCGCACCTACTCTCCAATCGGCCTGCCTGATCGTTCAGCGGCGGACGAACCACCTCACTCCGCATTGTCGCACGCTTACTCCTGCAACACTAGTCGCGCGGCCACTCACGCCCTGTTGCATCCAGGAAACGGGCGTTCACGGCGTGCATACGGTGTCGAGCTGCGTCTTGAGGCCTCGGCGCACGGGTCCCGCGAGTCCAGCAGCGGCATCGGCCCGCTTGGCACGGGCGACCTAGCGCGGCGGCGGCCGCTCCTAGGCAGGGGCGGCCGCCGAGCTTATCGCGTCTACTTAACCTTCAAGGGCTAGGCTGGAACGGGTACGCCCGCTTTCTGAAGCCGGCCCTTGCAGAAATCCTCAACGCCCTGGACGGCCTTAGAGAACTCCGCCACCGTGAAGATCGTCGATGGATGGGTGTTGAACTGGTCGAGGGACATCCCGTTCGGCTCGTATGCCTGCATCGTGTAGGGCATCTGGTAGATCTTGTCGAGGGTCGACTCGGGGATCTCCTCGTCGATGGCTCCCTCGCGAAAGTCCAGGCTGTCGCCCATGGCGAACATCGGATCGATGGCGCCGGGCGGCAGGGTGATGACGACATCGCCGCCGGCAACCTCCTGGATGTCCCAGTAGCGCATCTTGCCATTCACCAGAGGCCCGCCCCGCACGGAGCACAGCA
>JBGOYQ010000098.1:0-5104 GCA_041479735.1 Anaerolineae bacterium
ACAACATGGCCCAAGGCCTCGAAGCCCGGGTCCAACGCGGCCACCATTATGCCATCGTCGACGAGGTCGACAATATTCTCATCGACGAGGCCCGGACACCGCTGATCATCTCCGGCCCGGCGCAGGAGGATCCGCAAACGTACGAGCAGATGGCGCGGGTCGTGAAGCAGCTCAAGCCCGAAGACTACGAGGTCAGCGAACGCGACCACACGGTCGCGCTGACGGAGATCGGTGAGAACCACGTCGAGGAGGTGCTCGGCTTCCCTCTGCGCGACCCTGAGCGGCCGGAGGATATCGCCCCCGAGCAAGCTCGGCTGCTCGGTTATCTGGAACAAGGTCTGCGGGCAGAGCTGCTCTTCAAGCGTAATAAGCACTACGTGCTCCAGGGCGGGCGGGTGATCATCGTGGACGAGTTCACCGGCCGGCTGATGGCCGGGAGGCGCTGGTCGGATGGGCTGCACCAGGCCATCGAGGCGAAGGAAGGCGTCAAGGTCCGTCAGGACAACGTCACCTACGCCACGATCACCCTGCAGAATTACTTCCGCATGTACGCCAAACTGGCGGGCATGACCGGAACCGCGCTGACGGAGGCCGAGGAGTTCAACAAGATCTACAAGGTAGATGTCGTCCCGCTGCCGACCAACCTGGAGTACATCGCCGTACGACCCGACTCCGACCTCAAGGAGGTCGAGTACCGGGAGGACGGCTTGCGGTTCACGTTCTTCGCCCGGGCCGATGATGGGCAGAACCTGCCGGTATTCTGGCGCCGCAAGGACCACCCGGATGTGGTCTTCCGGACCGAAGAGGCCAAGCTGAGGGCGGTGACAGCCGAGATCCTCAAGCGGCACGCTGCCGGCCAGCCTATGCTGGTCGGCACGACGTCGGTGGAGATGTCGGAGCGACTGTCCAGCCGATTGGGGGCCGAGCTGCTACAGCGCCTGGCGATGACCCTGATCCTTCGCTCGGCATACCTCGAGGCGCACGAGATCGCCGACGACGGGATGCGAGTCGAGGCACTGCAGTTCCTGTACGCGCCGATCGACCAGCTTTCCACCGCGGACCTGCGCCCTATGGCCCGCGAGCTCGATATCGCCTTGACGCCCTCGCGGCCGGAGAACCTGGAGCGCCTTGGCAAGGTCCTGGAGACGAGGACGGAAGACCGGGTGCGCCTGGCAGATGCGCTGGAAAGCGGTATCCGGCACTCCGTCCTGAACGCCAAGAAGCATGATGAGGAATCCCAGATCATCGCCGGCGCGGGTGCCCTGGGGGCCGTAACGATCGCCACGAACATGGCCGGACGCGGCGTCGACATCAAGTTGGGCGGCGAGATCGCCGAGGAAGTGCTGGCGGCCGCCAACCGGGTCCTGCGCCGCAACGGCCTGCGCGAGCCCGAGTACCTGAACATGAAGGAGCGATTTGCAGCGTTGGAAGGTGTCGACCGGTCGGCGATCGGAATCTACGAGTCCGAGGTCGACCTGTTCCGCAAGTTCATCCAGGAAGAGGAGCGGGTGAAGGAGGTCGGCGGCCTGCACGTGCTCGGTTCCGAACGTCATGAGTCGCGTCGAATCGACAACCAATTGCGCGGCCGTTCGGCCCGCCAGGGGGACCCGGGCTCGTCCCAGTTCTTCCTGTCGCTGGAAGACGAGCTGATGCGCCTGTTCGGGGGCTCGTCGGTGTCGGGGCTCATGGAACGGCTGAACATCGATGACGGCACCCCGATCGCGCACGGGATCGTTAATCGCACGATCGAGCAGGCGCAGACCCGCGTGGAAGGCGCCAACTTCGACACCCGCAAGCACCTGCTCGAGTATGACGACGTCCTCAACCGGCAGCGCGAGGTCTACTACGGCCAGCGCAACCGCGTCTTCACCAAGGATGACTTGACCGACGACGTCGAAGAGATGCTCAGGATGGAGGTGGAGCGGCACGTATCGGCGGCGTTGTCGGACCCGGAGGGCCCGTGGAAGCTGCTGGCCTGGCTGGAGGAAACGCAGCCGACGCTGAACCTCGAGACCGCCGAGCCATATCCGTCCTTCATGCTGCAATTGCTGCTAGACAGTATGCAGGCCGTCGAGCGCCCGCAGGACCTGAAGACCACACTTCTCGATCTGGCGCGGGATGCCTTGGAGACCCAGAAGGAACACCTGGGCCGGTTCGTCGAGGAGCAGATGGACCGGTCGATTGAACGGCTGGACGACCAGGTGAAGCAACGCGTCGACCTGGTCGAGACCGCTATCGAGGGCGCCGAGCTCGAGGCGCAGGAGAAGGGTGCGGAGCCGGAGCCACGTGATCTCATTCGGATCATCGAGGAGACGGCCGGGATGCGCCTGCAGACGGATGCCGGCGGGCTGGAACGGATGCGCTCCGATCCAAGCCAGTTCCGGAAGATGATCCCGGACCTGGTCGAGGCAAGCCTCGGGTTGCGCGTCTGGGCCGGGGTGCTCCAATCCGTCGAGAGGCGGATGGGAGAACCGTTGGGGCTTGAGGCTTCGCTGCAAGCCCCGATCGATTGGGACGACGCCTCGAGCCGCCTGACGGAGGCGGTCGATCGCGTCTGGGCACAACGTCAGGAGGCGATCCTGTCTGAGATCGATCGCGAGTTCGACGCCAGCCTGTCCGCAGACGTCACCGTCGGCGAGGCGCTCAAGACCCGGCTCCTGGTTCAAATGAGCTACGGCCAGCGGACCTTCTTCGACCGGAGAACGCATCAGAAGCGGGCCGTGATGGTTGCCCGGCTGGCCTATCCGTTTGTCGCCGCCCGACTCTTGGCCGACGCGCAGCCCGACGAGCTGACCGACCGCGTTCTGCAACATCTGGACAAGGCCGAAGCGGTCTTCCAATCCACTATTGGCGCCGCCGAAATCCGGCGACGGGCAGCCGCCTCGCTGGCCGAACTCGAACCGCAGCTCAAGTCCGGGCTGCAGAGGGTGCTGGGCGATTCGACCTACATGCAAGTCGAATCGGCGGGCAGCCTGGGCAGTCTGGCTCCAGCGTTGCGCGACGAGGTCGCCCAGGCGATAGGGCGGTTGCTGATGAGCGAGAATTTCCGCGGGCTCATCCTGGGCGTCGGCGACCGTCTGTGGGTCGACTACCTGACCGAGATGGAAGGCCTGCGCACCTCGATCGGCCTGGAGGCTTACGGCCAACGCGACCCGCTGGTGCAGTACAAGAGCAAAGCCTTCGACATGTTCCAAAACCTGCTCACGGAAATTCGGTCTGGGGTCGCCTCACGCCTTTTCAGGGCGCAGCAAGTTGCCGCGCCGCAGGCGAGCGTGGCCATGCCCCGTCCGTCAATAGAAGAGGCCTTGCCCGACCAGGCTGCGCCGGCGAGCCAGCCGTCCGACGTCTCATCCAGGAAGAAGCATCGCCGACGCCACTGAGCGCGCCCGGCACGCGCCAAGCCTACCCGCCTCCTACCCCTGTACCAGCCGGCCGGGACCATCCTCCCCTTATGGTGAACGGGGTCGGCATGCTATGGTGTGAGTTGCTCGTGCCGGAGCAGGAAGTGCCTCGTGCCCCAGGCCCACGACAACGTCCCAGTGCTCAACCACTTTCTTGCCCTGCCCAAAGTCGACCTGCATCGACACCTTGAAGGCTCGCTCCGGCTGGCGACGGTAGCGGAGCTGGCGGCCCGATTCGGGGTCGGCCCCGATCCGGGTGATGGCTCGCTACGCGCCCAAGTCCAGGTTGTGGACGGCGACCCCCGCTCCTGGGATGCCTTTCTGTCGAAGTTCGAGACACTTCGTCTGTTGTATCGGACGCCGGAGATCATCCAGCGAATCGTGGATGAAGCGATCGAAGACGCGGCGGCGGACAACGTGCTATACCTGGAGCTGCACTTCACGCCGGCGGCACTCGCCCAACGGCAGGGCTTCTCCACCGCCGAGGTCTTTGACTGGGTGATCGATGCCGCGGGCCGGGCGACGGCGCGCACAGGCGTCCAAGTGGGTTTGATCCCGAGTGTCAACCGGCACGAGTCCGTGACGTTGGCCGAAGAGGTTGCGGGCTTGGCCGCAGATCGCATGGCGCGGGGAGTGGTCGGGTTGGATCTGGCCGGCAATGAGGTCGAGTTCCCCGCCTGGCCGTTCCTCGGCATTTTTACGTCTGCCCGGCAGGCCGGGCTGGGGATCACGCTGCACGCCGGGGAGTGGAGCGGTCCGGCCTCAGTCCGCGAGGCCATCGAGGCGATGGGCGCGGCACGCATCGCGCACGGTGGTCGCGTGATGGAGGACCCGGACACCATCGCCTTGGCGCGCGATCATCGAACCGTGTTCGAGATCTGCCTGACCAGCAATCTGCATTCGGGTGTCGCCCCGGATATCGACCACCATCCGCTCCCACGGATGATCGAGGCAGGCCTGCAGGTGACGCTGAATACCGACGATCCCGGAATCTCCGCCATCTGCCTCAGCGACGAGTACGCCCTGGCCGTCGATCGCTTGGGGCTGTCGGTGGAGAGCATGAAGGGCCTGATCCTGGCGGCTGCGCAGGCTTCATTCTTGCCGGGCCGCGCCCGGCAGGTGCTCGAGTCCCGCCTGCTGTCTCACTTCTTCCCCGCCTGATCCCCTCCACCAAAGCGATAATGGGATTATCCTTGTCGGGAATTGGCCGACGAGGGCGGCTCGATGCGATTCGACGACCTGGAACTCGACCTGGTGAGCGACGGAGGCGTGCGTGTCGACGCCGGGGGCCCGTTTGGCCTGGTACCGCGGGCGCTCTACGAGTCCATCTTCGAACCGGATGAGAACAACACCGTTCCGATGGTCCTCACCTGCCTGCTCGTGCGTTCGCGAGGAAAGACGATCCTGATCGACACGGGTCTGGGTGACAAGTTGACGCCGGCGGAGGTTGATCGCTGGCGGTTGACCCGGCCGGAGTGTGGCCTGATCGCCTCGCTGGCGTCCCACGGCGTCCGCCCTGAGGACGTCGACGTCGTCCTGAATACGCACTTACACGCGGATCACTGTGGCGGCAATACACGCTTCGAAGGCGATGCGCTGGTCCCGGCTTTCCCGCGGGCGGAGTACTGGGTCCAGCGGATTGAGTGGGCCGAGGCGTCCCGTCCCGACGCGCGGACGCAGGGGACCTATTTGGCGGACAACTA
>JBGOYQ010000099.1:0-5104 GCA_041479735.1 Anaerolineae bacterium
CCGTCGGATTGCTGCCAGCGAGCGGTCTCGCTGCATCCGGATGGCGTCGGGGCTGATGCCCGCTTCGGCGCCGAGCTCGGCCAACGATTCGCCGAGCACCTCCTGGCGGTAGAGAATCGCGACTGCTTTACCGGGCATTCGGCCGGCCTCGATGTCCACCATCAGCTCGCGGAGTTGCATCGAGACGTGTGATGAGCCGTCTGGCCGAGGTGGAAGCTCAGACTCATTGGTGGCGGAGCGGAGCTCGTCAACGAGCAGCCGCTGGACCGAGGTTGTCGCGCGAGTGATCAGCCGGTGCGGGGTCCAGCGGGCGGGATTGGTCGGGCCTTCGAGGGCGGTCGCCAAAATGTCGGTGGCGAGCTGCTGGGCGATGTCATCGCGAGTGATCGTGGGTGGCATCGCGGGCAGAGCGCCCAGCGCGACGAGGAGATCGACGCGCAGCACCTCGAGAAGTGCCGCAGCCCACGCCTGGCGGGGTCCGCCGATGTAATGGTCGATGAGCTTGGTCCATAGCTCGTCGCGTTCCTGCTCGGCGGCGTTGAAATCGCGCAGGCGCACTACGAGCGATTCGGCGCCGTCAATGGACCCGGAACTCAGAGCTGCCTGGTACGCCTGGTGGATCTGATCGGAGAGTCGAATCATTGTCGGAGAACCTCCTTGGGGATGTGCCTCAGAGGCTATGAATCGACCGCACGCTGACCGCACGCTCGGCGGACCAGCAGGTCGCCGGCAACCAGAGGGAGGCGCTGAGCAAGAGCTCCCGGCCACCCGTCTTGAGTTCATTTGAGACCCAGACCGCGCGACGGGCCAGTCGACGCGCACGCTGAGCGCACGCAGGCATCCTCTGGTGCGGCCTGAACGCCGCCGTATCACCTACTGACGCTGGATTACGGCCAATACGAGCGGCACGTGACAAGTCTGGATCTGGGATCTGGCCCGAGGCATGAAGGTGACCGACACCGACTCGGAACGGATCGGCGAGGTTCTCGGGCCGCCCTTCTGATGGCAGCCCCGGGCCTGATTCGGCTTCAGCGTGCGGTCAGCGTGCGGTCAGCGTGCGGTCAGCGTGCGGTCGGGATGCGCCGGCCTGACTCCTGTATTCGGATCAACCGCTGCTCGACCGGCAAGAAAGCGCCCCGGAAGGCGGCTAGCGTGCGGTCAGCGTGCGCTGCTTGTGTAGCGTCGACGGCATGTACCGACACGCAGATTCGGAGGCTGGTCCCGAATCGATCCAAGATGACATCGCAGGCTCCGAGAAAGGCTCTACCAATGCTCACCAGTCGGGTGTGCTCTTCCACGTCACGTCGACTCCGGGTCGAAGTCCCGTGCCTCGAACCTCAGGGAAACTTGAGGAATCGCTGAGGTTGGGATGAGGATTCATAGGCTTCCCGAGCGCATCCTAGGTTTCGAAACGGTGCTGGCCGGCCGCGTAATGATGGAGGTTCACCCGAACGGCGTTAAGATGCCACTTAAGGTCGTAAAAGGGCCAAAGCAATGCTCACCAGGCCCGCTGGGGCACGGGGTCTTCACGTGAGAGAAGCGGTTCTGGGGAGTTGGGCCCGGACCGGACTGGCGGCCGCTCTTGTCCTTGTGATACTCGGCGGCATCGCAGTCTTGGGCGCCACCGGACGGCTCGGAGATCTCCGCTACGCCAATATCCCGGTGATCCATCCGTGGCCGCCGGCGGGCTACTTCCAGAACCCCTTCAACCCGGCTGACCGAGGCGACCTCGTCAACGCATCTGACGCTGCGAAAGTGAAGGGCGACCTGGTCGCTGACGGGCAGGTCGAGCTGCGCGCCTATCAGACCAGCGACGGAAGCCTGCTGCCGGGGGCAGATACCGGTAACCGGCTGGCCAAGCTTCGCTCCGCCCTCGATCAGAACCACGCGGCTGGTGTTTTCGAGGACTTCAAGAATCAACTGACAACCGTCCGCGTCGGGAAGCTCGTAGATCCAAACGATTCCTCGGTGACTTGGTGTGTAGAGGAAATCGGGACGTCGCGGATCACGCTGACAAAGGCCGCCGATGGTTCGGTCCTCCAGCAATTCTCAATCAGTTTTGACGACAAGTTCTGGATGAAGTCCGTTGGGGGCCGGTACCTCATCACGGACGCTGAGGTGCATTCGGTGACCACGTCGTCATGAGGCTATGGCGGCCTGCCCGGCTTTCCCTTGCGGCTCTTGCAGTGGTGGCCCTCTGGCCCATCGCGGCATATGCCGAGGCTCCGGGTGGCGACGGAGGAACCGTCAACGTGGGTCCGGTCAGCAATGGCCCGGTCGTGAGCCAGGGTTCGGCCGGCTACGACCCAACGGGTATCAACGCGACAGCTGCGACCCGCCCGTCCGGGTCAGGCACGACCCCGAACAGCCTGCCGGACTACACGTATCGCCCCGTGCCCTACAACTCGGTCCCGGCTCCCATCCAAAACAACAACGGGACGTTGAGCAACCCGAACGTAGGGCTTTCGCTGCCAGCATGTCCTGCTGGCCAAACCGGTTACTTCGTTTATGACTCGAACGGCAACTCGCTCGGCATTGTCTGCGTTCCCAACCCGACCGATAGTTTGCTGCCGCCGACCACGCCCGAGATCGCGCTCGCTGATCAGGCGAGCTCGAAGCAGCCATGGCCGACACTCGTTATGGGCATAAACCCCGGCACCGGGCTGACCGGTCTGCCGTCGTGGTTCTGGCTCGGCGGCGGCAGCGCAGCCATGCCCGACGCCGCGGCATCCTCAGGTCCGCTCACCGTGCGCGTCCGAGCACGGCTTGTCGGCGTCTCGTGGGAGTTCGGCGACGGCATCGGTTACGACTCGATCGACCTCGGCCAGGCATACCCAGCTCAGAGCGATGTGCAGCACGTGTATCAGACCGATACCTACCGGCTCTCCAACGGTTACACCGCCGCCGCAGTCCTGCGCTACCTCGTCACTTACTCGGTCAACGGCGGGCCGTGGCTCACGCTTGGCGTCAAGACCAAGCCCTACTCGCAGCCCTACTCCGTGTACCAGGTCCAACCCGAAGCGGTCGGAGCGCCGTGATGGCCGCCGCCGAACCGAGACGCCTGCGCGTCGTCGCTGGTACCTCGGAGCGCCGATGGCGTCTTGCCGCGTTGCTCGGCCTAGCCGCGATGCTGGCGTTGGCCGCTTACGCGCTCGTTGTTCTGGGACCCGGTGCGGACGCCAACCAGATGGTGTCCGTACTGCGTGCTGCGAAGTCGATCCACGCCGGCACGTCCATCACGCCGGACGAACTCACGACAGCACGGCTGCGGACACAGGACCCTTCGGTCCTGGCGACTCTTCTCCGGGATTCCGACCGGAGCCGCGTGCTTGGGCAGGTGGCTGCGGTGGATGTGAACGCTGGCGACCTCATCCCAGCAGATGTGGTTGCATCGCAGTTCACTGCTGGCCTGTGGGACGTGGCCGTCCCGGTCCGCCGGATGCCCGCCACCCTAGCCCCAGGCGACCACGTCGCGCTTCTGGTCACCACCACATTGGCCAACGGCTCGCAGGTTGACCTGGTCTATATGCAGGACGTCCAGGTCCTGGGCATCGGGCAGGGCTCGGTCGACCTCTGGGTGCCAGCAAAGCTCGCGCCTCAGGTCGAGTGGTACGCGGACCACGGCGGTATCGCCTTGATCAAGATGCAGCCGGGCGGGGTCCAGGACAAGATTCCGGCCGGCGGAGCCTCGTGATGGCCGCGATCGGCGTCTTCTCTGCTCGAGCTGATGGGGCTACGACCATCGCGCTCGGCATGGCGGCTGTGCTCTCAGCGAAGGCGCGTACTTTGCTCATCGACCTCAACCTCGACTCGCCGGAGATCGCACCGCTGCTCGACCTAGATGCGTCGCGCAACGTGTTCCACCTCGCCTACAACGCGCAGCTCGCTCCGGTTGGCGGTGACGAGCTGGAGGCGCACCTGTCCTGGCGTGATGGGCTGGCCGTCTTGCCAGGACTGCTCAAGCCAGATCAGGCGGAGCGCATTTCGGACCACTTCCTTACCAGCCTGATGCAGGCGGCCAGCCAGCAATTCCAACACGTCGTGATCGACCTTGGACGGGTTCGGTCTGGTTTCCCGACGCCTGTGACTGCCGGTGAGCTGTGCTGGGTGGTGACACCGAGCCCGCTTGGCATGGATGCGCTTGAACGACACTTCGGGCGCCTGGACGAGGCCGGGTATGACTGGCTGGGGCGCACGCGCATTGTGCTCAACCGCGTCCACAGCGGATCGCTGGTTGGAGCCGACCGCTACGCCGATAGTGAGTACGGCCTGATGACGGCAGCGAGCATCCCGGACACCCCGGACTATTGGCGCCGGGTCGAGCTGCAGCATTCGCCTCGGGCGCTCAGCATTCCGGAGCCCGAGCATCCGCGATACAAGAAGGTCCACGGTGACCAGGCGCTCGTCGCGCGTCGAGCTATTGAGGCGTTGACCGCGTCGATCGTGCCCGATTCAGAGCCCGCTCCTGAACCTGCGCTGAGGTCGTGACGTGCAGGCCGTTGACGCCAGCCCGGACCAGGTGAGGCAGGCGGAAGCACATATTCTCCCGGCGTTCCGCAAGAGCCTTGACGAGGTGCTCCGGGATCGGCAGGATCCGCGGCCGGTGCCCGCAGACGATCGCACAATTTTCGGCCTCGCCGACAAAGCAGTGCGGGACTACCACGCCGCTACGGCTCGCTCCGCATCGCTGCCGCAGTTGTCCCAGGTTCAGTACTGGGAGATTCGCCAACGCATGTACGTCAGCCATGGCGCGCTGGGTCCCCTCGGGGAGCTGCTGGCAATCGATGGTGTCGAGGACATCCACATTGATGGCGCCGACGGTGGCTACCTCGAGTACGGTGACCATCGCGAGCCGCTGCCGGTGGCGTACGGATCTGAGGACGAGCTGGTCACGCTGGTGCGTTTCTACGCCGAGCAGGCGGGCAAGCACTTCGATCTTGCGAACCCGATCGTGACCATCACTTTGCGCGACGGCAGCCGGCTGAATGCCATTCTGCCGCCGGTTGCTAAGCCTCTTGCGATCACGATCCGCAAGCAGCAGTTGCGCCGCTTCCTCTACCTCGATGACCTGGCGCGAGCCGGGACGCTGCCCTTCGCTATGATC
>JBGOYQ010000100.1:0-5091 GCA_041479735.1 Anaerolineae bacterium
CACAACCGTCAGGACAACATGCCCCTGCACGCCGCCACCGCGGGCCTTCACCGTGACGTCGCGGTAACGCTCGTCCGCCATGGGGCGGATGTGGGCGCACGCAACACTGAAGGCATGACGCCGTTGCACATGGCTGCCCATGCCGGGGACATCGAGTTGCTGGCCCTCTTCCTGGACGCCGGCGCGCGGCTGGATGCTCGCGACACCCGAGGCCGATCCCCGCTGGGACTGGCGATCGAGCAGGGCCGGGGAGAAGCGGCGGTCTGGTTGCGCGCGCGCGGCGCTGGCGAGTAGGCTCTCGTCTCGTGACCAAGCAGACCCGGCGCCATTCGGCGCCGGGTTCTATTCTCCTGGGATACGGACAAAGGGACGTCTTAGCTCTTGGCCGCCTGCACCACCGACGCGAACGCGTGCGGATCGCGAACGGCCAGGTCGGCCAGCATCTTGCGATTGAGCTGGATATTGGCGTCCTTCATGCCGTGGATCAGCCGGCTGTAGGTGCTGCCGTTGAGCCGGGCGGCGGCGTTGATGCGCGCGATCCAAAGCTGGCGCAGCTCGCGACGCCGTGTCCGCCGGTCGCGGTACGCATACCACAGGGCCTTGAGCAGCGCCTCGTTTGCCCGCCGGAAGAGCAGATGGCGCGAGCCATACATGCCGCTCGTCTGGCGCAGGACTTTCTTGTGCCGTCGGCGGGTGACGATCCCGCCCTTCACTCTGGCCACAGTCTTCGCTCCTGCGATCCCCTGGGCGCCGGCGCCTGGTTCGACGCCCGTTGCCTGCACCCAACGGTCGCTCCCGTGGAACCCGGACTACTTCGACTTGCCGCCCTTGTCGGCGCTGGGATTGGCCTTGTAGATGGAAAGGTATGGCGCCAGGCGCTTGACCCGGTTGATGGTCCCCTTGCCCCTGACCTCGATCATTTCGCTGAAGAGGGCCTTGGTCCGCGCCGAGCGGCGACGGCGCAGATGGCTCTTGCCGCCCTTGGTCCGCATGAGCTTTCCAGCGCCGGTCAAGCGAAATCGCTTGGACGTCGCCTTGTGCGTCTTCAGCTTGAACTTGCCCTTCTTGGTTGCTTTACGTGGCACGGTCCCGCTCCTTCTGGGTCGCCCGGACGCTTCCGGGAGACACGCCCGCGGACAACGGACCGTCCGCGGGTCGTTCGATCATCGGTTGTTGCGCTCCGGATCAGGCGACTTTGGCCTTGCCGGGAGCCAGCGTCATCAGCATCGTGCGCCCCTCCATACTGGGCGCCTGCTCGATGCCCGCCACGTCGGCCAGTTCGGCGGCGATGCCGCGCAGGTCGTCCAAGGCGATCTCCGGGTAGGTGATCTCGCGGCCGCGAAAGCGAATGCGCACGCGGACCTTCTTGCCCTCGGTCAACCATCGCCGCGCATCTCGCAGCTTGAAGGAGCGATGGTGATCGGAGGTCTTGGGCCGCAGGCGGATCTCCTTGATCTCGATCTTGGTTTGCGCCTTACGGGCCTCGCGTTCCTTCTTGGCTTTCTCGTACAGGAACTTACCGTAGTCGAGCACCCGGCAGACGGGGGGTTCCACATTCGGGGCCACCTCGACCAGGTCGAGGCCGGCCTGCTGGGCGATTCTCAGCGCCTCCTGTGTGGAGACGACACCGACGTTCTGCCCGTCCGGGCCGATCAGGCGTACTTCTCGAACCCGGATGTCCTCATTGATTCTCAGTTCTGATGCGCTGATCGGCTGCTCCTCCTCAAAACGCCCGGTCGAGCAACCGGGCGGCCCCAATGCGGACGGATGATACCACGAGAGCGCCGCGGACGTCAACCGGAACCCCCCACAGATTGACTTGTTGCCCGGCCGGACAGGGGCCAGGGGACATCTCTGGCGGCCCCCTGGGGCTTCGGATCGGGTGGACCAGCGTACCGTAACCTTTTCGGTCTAAAGCCGACCATTAACATCAAGTAGCCCTGCTTCACACTCCCGCCCTGACACCGGCCCAGGTTGTACCGTCGGTGGGCGGGAGAGTTCTCCCGCGGCCCGGCAGCCATCAGGGGCGTTACACCGGTGGCGGCTTGGCGCAACGCCCAAAGTATTCATGCGCCCTGCGGGGTCGACCCGGCAAAGGCGTCGAAGACCCGATATCAACACCGTGAGCGGAGGGTTCATGCCGACCGCATACGTCGCAAGCCGTGCATCGATTGGTTCAGCATGCTGAAGCAAATCCTCCAACGCGAGGCGTTCCAGCGGGAAGCGCTGGTTAGCGCGCAGGTCGTGCCGGAAGCGGTGCGCTGCGTGCAGTGCGGCATTTGTTCCTACAGCTGCCCTCTGGGAATCGACGTGCGCGGTTACGCTCGCCAGGGGACGCCGATCGCCGAAAGCCACTGCTTGATATGTGGCGAGTGTGTGGCGCGCTGCCCCAGAGGGGTCCTGCGCTTCGAACCCACCAGCCTGTTCGGGCCGCTGCCCGGAAAGGATTGAGTTGACTCGGCGTTTCGTCATCGTCGGAAACGGTGCGGCCGGGCTCGCAGCCGCCGAAGCCATTCGCCAGCGGGATGCCCAGGCCGAGATCACGATCGTCGGGGACGAAGTGCATCCGTTCTACTCGCGCCCGGGCCTCGCCTACTATCTCTCGGGGCTGTTACCCGAGGCCCAGCTTTTCTCGCGATCAGACCGCGAGTATCGGCAGTTGGGGATCCGGCGCCTCACGGCCAGGGCCGCCCGGGTCAGAGCGGAATCTCATCATCTCGAGTTGGAAGATGGACAGAGCCTTGGGTACGACGCGCTGCTCCTGGCGGTCGGGGCGCGCGCCGTCCGGCCTCGCACCCCGGGTATCGACCTCGACGGTGTGGTCGTCCTGGACACGCTGGACGATGCCCGCGACATCATACGCCGCAGCCGTCGCGCGAAGAGGGCGGTCATTGTGGGCGGGGGCATCACGGCGTTGGAGATGGCGGAGGGCCTGGCCGCCCGAGGCGTCGAGACCCACTACCTGTTGCGGCGCGACCGCTACTGGGGGAACGTCCTCGATCCGGACGAATCCGAGCTTGTCGAAACCCGACTCGAGGAGGAAGGTGTCCGGCTCCATCACAACACCGAGATCACCCAGATCCTGGGCAGGCGCGGCCGGGTGGCAGGGGTGGAGCTCGCGCCCGGGCGCGTGTTGCCGTGTCAGATGGTGGGCGTGGCCATCGGCATCGCCCCCCGGCTCGATCTGGCCCGCGCTTCGGGGCTGGCGGTAAGCCGCGGCATTGCCGTCGACCCCTTCTTGATGACATCCGCTCCGGATGTCTACGCCGCCGGGGACGTGGCCGAGGTATTCGACCCGGACGTCGGCGAGCCAGTCCTGGATTCGTTGTGGTGGTTGGCGATCGAACAGGGAAAGGCGGCTGGAGTCAACATGGCCGGCAAGCCGCGGGCCTACCGCAAAGGGATTCCGTTCAATGTCACGCGGGTCGGAGGCGTGACGACGACCATCTTGGGCTGCGTCGGCCAGCGCGTGGAGGATGAGGACCTGATCGCCATCGCACGCGGCGACAGCCAGACCTGGAGAGGAAGGCCCGACGCACTGGCGGTCGAGGACGATACCCAGCGCAACCGGCTGCGCGTGTTGGTGGGGCGAGAGCGAATTGTGGGTGCTTTGTTGATGGGCGATCAGTCCCTGTCTCGTCCTTTGCAGGATCTGATTCGAGAACGAGTGGATGTGACTCCCGTCCGCGATCATCTGCTGTCGCCTGAGGGTCACCTGTCGTCGATCATTACAGGTTACTGGGAGACCTGGAGGCGCGGCCAGCATGTCCGGTAAACGGGAGCTCCTCCTGGCCTTGCTGGCGATCCTGGCAATCACCGGGTTATATCTGGGGCTGTCTTACGCGATTGGTGTGCCGCCGGCCAAGAGCTTCTTCGGGCACTCGATCGGCGTATTGGGCTTCTTGTTGATGCTGGCTACCGAAACCTTGTACTCGCTCCGCAAACGTGCCATCCGCCGGCCGTGGGGACGGATGCGCGAATGGCTGCAGTTTCACATCTTCACCGGCATCGTCGGTCCCTACCTGGTCTTCCTGCACAGTGCATTCGCCTTTCGAGGGCTGGCCGGGGTGGTCATGCTGATGACGGCGGCGGTCGTCGCCTCTGGGTTTGTCGGACGCTATATCTACACCGCCGTGCCGCGCAACGCCGACGGGCTGGTGGTCGAGGCCGCCGAACTGGAGGCTCAATTGCGCGCCGCGGAAGCGGAGCTGTCGGGATTATCGGTGTCGGGCGCGCCTGTGAGTGAGGTTTCGGGAGGGGCTGCCCTGGTCCTGGGTAGGGGCTTCCAGGATGTGGCGGATTGGATGCCTGGCCAGCCGCGGCCGGCCGACGCCGCCGCCCGAGACCAGGCGCAACAGATCGCCAAGGCCCAGCGGCGCCTTCGCGACCTGCGCCGCCAGTTTGCCTCGCTGGCGAGGGCGCGTCGTCTCCTGGCGACCTGGCATACCGTCCACATCCCCATGGGGATGGCTTTGTTCGTGGCCGGATTCGCTCATGCGGCCGCAGCAGCCTACTACGCCACACTCTTGCACTAGGGGGGACCGGTGAAACGACCTCTGGGGTGCCTGACCGGGCTGGGACTGATCGCCGCTCTGATCACGGCGGTGGCCATCGTCGGCGCGGCAGCGGCCAGCGGCAACGGCATCTTCAGTCCGGGTGAGCTGAATGCCATGGCCAGTGCCACACCGCTGGGGGGAGTCAACACCCACGCTCAACTGGCCAGCCAGTGTGACGCGTGTCACGTCCCCGCCTGGAGCGCCGAGCGGATGGGCGACCGCTGCCTGGGTTGCCACACCGAAATACAGGCCGAACTGTCCAATCCTGCGAGCTTGCACTTCGTATTTGCCGACGGCGGCAATTGCCGCGATTGCCACACCGAACACCATGGCCCCCAGGCAACTCTGACCCGCGCCGACATGCGCGGTTTCCCCCACGACCGTGTGGGCTTCTCACTGGACGTGCACCGGACACCCGGCGAAGGTGGGACGTTTCGCTGCGAAGACTGCCACGGTGCCACCGTTCGCGCGTTCCACATCGAGACGTGCGCCAACTGCCACCAGCTGCTGAATGCGTCGTTCATGGCAGAGCACG
>JBGOYQ010000101.1:0-5061 GCA_041479735.1 Anaerolineae bacterium
AACTGGTCGAGGCGATCCAGAAGGGCGCCATGCTTCCCGAGCGCCCGATTGTGCTCACGTTCGACGACGGCAACCTGGACAATTACACCAATGTCCTCCCGATCCTGCAGAAGTACGGCATGTTCGGGGTGGAGTACGTCGTGGCCAACCGCTTGGACAGTGACGGCTACCTGAGCGCCGATCAGATACGCGAGATGGCGGCAGCCGGTTGGGAGATCGGTTCCCACAGCATGACGCACACCGACCTGACCACCGTCGGAGCCAATCAGACTCGCGTCGAGATCCACGACTCGAAGGTCCTCCTCCAAAACGCGCTCGGGTTTCCCATCGAATCCTTCGCCTACCCGTTCGGCAAAGTGGATCCCGATCTAACGCACAAGGTGTTCGAATACGGATACCTCTCGGGGGCCGGATTGGGGATCAGCCTGATCCACGGGCCGGAGACGTTGTACTACCTCGATCGAAGAGAGGTCTGGGGGACCTTCGACCTCAAGGCGTTCCAAAGGTTGCTGGTCCAACCAAAATGAGACGCACATTCCGGGGGAGGCAGGGGGATGGAGATCGAACCGGAAGACCTGGTCTTGGTGGCCGTGGTCAAGTCGACGCGCGACCTGGAGATCGCCCGTCTCCTGGGGTGGTACCGAATCCCACTGGCGACGGCGCCGAAGACGCTTCGAGTGGATTGGCTGGCGTTCTATCAGTCCGCGGCCTTCGGCGACGAGAAGTGGTCGGTCCGCCATGTTTGTCCGGTGCGCGGCTTCGAGCTGGCGCGACGCGGCGAATTGCTTCGGGATGATCCGGATCACGCGCGGGCCGAGGAGCCCTACTTCAAGGTGATAATGGGGCCCATGCAATCCCTGCCGCGGCCAATCCCGGCCCGCAGATGGCGCCGGGTAACCTTCCTGTTTACGACGGGTGAGCGCCTGGCCGCCGCGCACGATCTGACCGATCTGCGAGTTCCGGCGAGTCGCAAGCAAGATCGCCTGTGGGGACTCCTGCGGGAGAGGGGTGCATGAACCGGGCAATCAGGAGGGCGCACCGATGCCAAAGGTCCTGATCCACGGCGGGACATTGGTCACCGATCGGGAGATCGTCAAGTCGGACGTGCTGGTCGATGGTGAGGCCATCGCCGCCGTCGGGCCCGACCTGCAAGTCCCGGGCGCCGAGCATATCGATGCGTCGGGGAAGTTGGTGCTTCCGGGCGGGGTCGATCCGCATACCCATCTCGACCTGGCGATGTTCGGGACGGTCTCCTCGGACGACCATTACACAGGCATGAAAGCCGCAGCCTTCGGCGGGACGACGACCGTCATCGATTTCGTCTCGCAGCCAGTTGACGGGAGCCTCAGGCATGGCGTCGAGGCATTGCGCGCGAGGGCAGAGGCGAAGGCGGCGGTCGACTTCAGTTTGCATATGAACATCACCCGCCTTGACGACAGCGTGCTGGCCGAGATCCCGCGGTTGCCCGAGGAAGGCGTCACGACCCTCAAGGTCTTCACCGCGTACAACGGGCGTCTGCGCCTCGCGGACGGTGACATCTTCCGCGTGCTCCGTGTGGCGGGTGAACATGGGATGTTGACCCTGCTGCACGCCGAGAATGGCGACGTGATCGACGTGCTGGTGGCCGAGGCCTTGGCGGCCGGGCACACTTCTCCCGAATGGCATGCCCGCACGCGCCCGGCCTGGGGCGAGGTCGAGGCTGCGTTGCGTGGCATTGCGCTGGCGGCGCAGGCGAACGCGCCGTTGTATATCGTGCACATGAATGTCGCCGGTGAACTCGACCAGCTCCGCTATGGGCGGGGCCGCGGCCTGCCGATCATGGGCGAAACCTGCCCGCCCTACCTGTTCTTCACCCTGGAAGACCTCAAACGCCCCGACGGGGCCAAGTGGGTATGTTCACCGCCAATGCGCTCCGCCGAAGACAATGCCGCGCTGTGGCGCGGACTGGGAGACGGGAGCCTGCAGGTCGTCGCCACCGACCATTGCCCCTTCTTCTTCGACGGCACCCGGCCGATTCAATACGAAGGACGGCCGGTGGCCATTCCGGGCAAGGAGCTGGGGGCACACGATTTCACCAAAATCCCCAACGGCGTGCCCGGTGTCGGCGATCGGTTGCCGATCCTGTGGACGTTCGGGGTTATCAAGGGGCGGATCACGCCGCAACAATTCGTCGCACTTACGTCGACCAATCCAGCGAAGATCTTCGGCCTGTACCCGCGCAAAGGCGCATTGCTCCCCGGTTCGGACGCCGATATCGTGCTCTGGGACCCCGACCGCCGGCTGACCTACGGCGTGGGGGTTGCCCAGCACCGCACGGACTACAACCTGTACGAGGGATGGGAGCTCACGGGTTTCCCCGAGACGGTCATGCTGCGCGGCCGGCGCATCGTCGATCACGGCCAATGGCTCGGCCAGCCGGGCATCGGTGTGTTCCTGAAGCGCCAGCCCGGCGCGCCCGTCCTTTAGCCCCCGGCGACCAATCCGTGAGTCCGGCTGGATAGCTTGTTACCCGTCCGGCACCATGCTAGAATCTTGACACCCCGGATTGGCGGTCGCCGCGGGGCGTTCCCAAGGCGGCGCTGAGCAGCCTCGCTCTCCGAGAAGCGCCTCCAATCCCTCAGCCCTCCTGCACTGTGCGATGACATACTGGAAGCATTACCGGCAACCGGAAAGCGTGGACGAGGCGCTGGCATCGCTAGCGGCTACCCCCGGATCGGCGCGCGTCATCGCCGGGGGAACCGACCTTCTGATCGATCTGCGCCAGGGACGCCAGCCTGAAGTCGATACGCTGGTCGATGTCACCGGGATTCCCGAGATGCAGGCCATCCGCCTCGAAGGGGAGGCGATCTTCCTCGGCGCGGCGGCGACACACCGCGCGATCGTCGCCAACCTGCTCCTGGCGCAGCACGCTCCGGCCTTGGTCGAGGCCTGCTTGTTAATCGGTGGGCCGCAAGTGCGCGAGGTGGCGACAATTGGGGGCAACGTGGCGCATGCCCTGCCGGCGGCGGACGGCGCTGTGGCCTTGCTGGCGCTCGGGGCGGAAGGCTGCGTGGCCGGCTCACAAGGCAGGCGCTGGGTCCCGATGGAGGCACTATTCCTGTCACCAGGAACGCCGGCCTTAGATCGAGACCGGGAGATCCTGATCGGGTTCCGGATACCGTTGCGGTCGGAAGGAGAGGGGTCGGCCTTCCACCGAATCATGCGACCCCAGGGTGTCGCCATCGCGGTCCTCAACGGCGCAGCCTGGGTCCGGCTCGACCGAGATGGGAAGCTTGCGGATGTTCGCCTGACCATCGCGCCGACGGGGCCGACGCCGGCCCGAGCGCGCAAGGCCGAAGAGGTCCTGCGTGGGAGGGCGCTGAACGACGATATGATTGCCGCGGCTGCATCCGCCGTCAGGGAAGAGGCGCACTTGCGGACCAGCCCGCACCGCGCCACGCAAGAGTATCGCAGTCTGCTCGTCGAGGTGGTCGTCCGACGCATCCTGCGCGGCGCATTCGCCTCCGCGCATGTCGAGAGGTCGAAAGCGGTCGGTTGAAGCCGCCGGGCTCGGATGCCAGACTTTCGGTCCGGCCAGTCGGGGGTTGGGGGAGAAGACTTGAGGGTGTAGCGGCATGGACGCAGTCCGATTCTGGGTGAACGGTGGCCAGGTCGTGGTTGAACCTGCACCAGGCGAGATGCTGTCGGATATCTTGCGTTTGCGCCTGGGGTTAACCGGGACGAAGATCGGTTGCGACGAATCCGAGTGCGGCTCGTGCACCGTTCTGCTGGACGGCAGGCCGGTGCTGTCCTGCAATTTGCCGGCGGCCAAGGTCGCGGGGCGGCGCGTGATTACGATCGAGGGTCTGGCACACGGCGGTCAACTGCACCCATTGCAGCAAGCCTTCGTCGAGCATGGCGCCGTCCAGTGCGGGTTCTGCATCCCTGGGCAGATCATGATGGCCGCGGCGCTGCTGGAGGAGAATCTCGATCCGAACGAGTCCGATGTTCGATTGGCGCTCAAGGATACCCTCTGCCGCTGCGCCGGCTATCCTTCGATCGTCGACGCGATCCTCGACGCGGCGCAGTGCATACGGACAGGCCGTCCGATTCGCGGGCCGCAATTCGACCCGGCGACGGACATGAAGGTGATCGGCCATTCTGCCGTCCGGCCCGACGCCGTCGCCAAGGTGACCGGCGCGGCTCGATTCACGGATGACTACGCCTTCCCGGGGATGTTGGTCGGGCGGACACTGCGGGCCCTCGTGGCGCACGCGGTGGTGACGAAGCTGGACATCGGCCGCGCCAGGCATGTCGAAGGCGTCCACGCCGTCCTGACCGCCGCAGATATCCCCGGTGAACGCACACACGGACTGGTGGTCCACGATTGGCCGGTCCTGGTGGACGTGGGCGAAATTGTCCGAACGGTGGGGGATGCGTTGGCCCTGGTGGCGGCGGATACCGATGAGGCCGCCCGGGAGGCGTTGGCCTGCATTCAGGTGGAGTTCGAGAGCCTGCCGGTCGTCGACGATCCGGTTCAGGCGAAGCGACCAGGGGCGCCGGCCATCCACCCCGACGGCAACCTGCTCAAGCACATCAAGGTCCGCAAGGGGAACCTCGCCGAGGGGTTCGGCCGGGCCGAAATCATCCTGGAAGACACCTTCAACACCCCGATCACGGAACACGCCTTCCTCGAACCAGAGTGCAGCATCGCCCGGATTGCCGAGGATGGCCGAATCGAGGTCATGGTCGGCTCGCAAATCCCATACGCCGACCGTGAGCAGATTGCCGCCTCGATGGGCGTGCCGGAGGACCGAGTGCATGTCATCGGGACGCTGATCGGGGGAGGGTTCGGCGGCAAGGAGGACATCGGCGGCCAGATCCACGCCGCGATGCTGGCACGCGCCACCGGGCGGCCGGTGAAGGTCCTGTACGACCGGCACGAGTCCCTGCTGGTCCATCCCAAGCGACACGCCACCCAGATACGCGTGAAGTTGGGGGCGAGCCGTGAGGGCGCCCTGCTCGCAGCAGAGACCGAGCTGTATGGGGACACGGGCGCCTACGCCTCTCTGGGCGACAAGG
>JBGOYQ010000102.1:0-5049 GCA_041479735.1 Anaerolineae bacterium
AACCGACGGTCAAGAAACCAGCCCGGACGAACGGTTCGGTACGGGGCCAGCCGATCGGCTACCGCGCAAACCTCACCTACAGGACTAAGCCATGCGACTGGGAATCATCGGGCTGCCCGTCTCGGGCAAGACGACGATCTTCAACGCCCTGACCGGGGGAAATCTGCCCACCGGCGAAATGGTCGCCGGACGGCTGGAGGTCCACACGGCCGTCTCGGATGTGCCGGACGCGCGCGTCGACGCGCTTAGCACGTTGTTTAAGCCTCGCAAGACGATCTATGCCAAGGTGACCTATGCCGACGTGGGCGGCCTGCGGGCGGAGGCCGCCCGGCAAGGGCTCCCGGGCCAGCTGCTGAACCAGCTGGCGCAGATGGACGGCTTTGTCCACGTCGTCCGGGCTTTCGACGATCCCCTGGCGCCGCACCCGGCCGGTAGCGTCGACCCGGCGCGCGACCTGGCGGCGTTGGAGGCCGAACTCCTGCTTAATGACATGCTGACGGTCGAACGCCGCCTGGAGAAGCTGGGCGAGGAGCGGCAGAAGGGCGGCGGCCGCGACCGGGCCGTGATCGAACGCGAGCAGGCGCTGTTCCAGAAGGTGGGCGAAGCGCTCGGGCGCGATCTGCCGTTGCGGGAGGTGGCGCTGTCGCCGGCAGATGACAAGGCGCTGGCGGTCTTCGGCCTGCTGACTCGCAAGCCGGTTCTGGTCGTGGTCAACGTCGCCGAGGGGGGCGACACTTCCGACCTGGGGACACTGGGTTCGGGCGTTCAGACGCTGAAGTTGCAGGGCAAGATCGAGATGGAGATCGCCCAACTGCCCCCGGAGGAGGCGATGGCATTCCTGGCGGAATACGGCATAGACGAACCGGGGCGCAGCCGGGTCCTGCGGGCATCCTATGACCTGCTCGGCCAGCAATCCTTCTTCACGGTGGGCGAGGACGAGGTCCGTGCCTGGACGGTCCGACGCGGGGCGACGGCGGTCGAGGCGGCCGGCGCGATCCACACCGACCTGGCCCGCGGATTCATCCGGGCCGAGGTGATCGGCTGCGACGAGCTCCTGGCACTGGGGGGATTGAGCCAGGCCCGCGCCGTGGGCAAGCTGCGCGTCGAAGGCCGCGATTACGTCGTGTCCGAGGGTGAGATCGTGCACATCCGGTTCAACGCCTAAGGGAGAGCTAGCATGGCCGCGGCGTACACACTCGGTGTTTGGAGCCTGGCGGATCTGTTCCCGAGCATCGACGCGCCGGAGGTCGATCAAGCCATCCAGCGCACGGAACAACTTGTGCTGGCCCTGGAGGCGCTACGGCCGGCATTATCATCGGACATGGGCGAGGCCGAGTTCGTTGCCGTCCTGCAGGCCTATGACGCCATGCTGCGGACATTCTTCCGGTTGGAAGGGTACGCCGGGTTGGCCTTCGCCCAGGACACGCAGGACGGGCAGGCCCAGTCCTTCCAGGCGCGGATGCAGCAGATGGCGGCCGAGGTCGACAACCGGACGTTATTCATCAAGCTGTGGTGGAAGGAGCTCGACGATGACGCCGCGGCGCGATTGATGGCCGCCTCCGGCGACTTCGCCTATGCCCTGGAGGCGCTGCGGCTGCAGAAGCCGTACACCCTCTCGGAGGCGGTGGAGCAGGTCATCAATCTGAAGGACGTCAACGGCGCCGCGGCGCTGGTTACCCTGTATGACTCCATGACCAACCGCTATGTGTTCCACCTGAATTTCGACGGCCAGGTTCAGGAGATGACCTTTGCCGAACTGATGACACACCGTGAGTCGCCCGACCCGGAAATGCGCGCCGCCACCTACCGGGAGCTCTTTCGCGTCTACGGGCAGGATGCCCCCATCCTGGGACAGATCTACCAGCACCGGATGCGCGATTGGCGCAGCGAGAACCTCGACCTGCGCGGTTTCCATTCACCCATCGCGGTCCGCAATTTGTCCAACAACATACCCGATGAGGTGGTCGACACGCTGCTCGAGGTCTGCCGGCGCAACGCGCCGCTCTTCCAACGCTACTACCGGCTGAAGGCCCGTTGGCTGGGCCTCGACCGTCTTCGCCGGTATGACCTGTACGCGCCGATGGCACCGTCGGACAAGCGCTACGAGTACGGCCCGGCAGTCGAACTGGTGCTGGACAGCTTTCGTCAGTTCGACCCGGGCATGGATGCCCTGGCCCGGCGTGTCTTCGACCAAAACCACGTCGATAGCGAGACGCGCCGTGGCAAGCGAAGCGGGGCGTTTTGCGCCTCCATCAGTCCCGAGCTCACACCCTGGGTGTTGACTTCGTTCCAGGGCAGGCCGCGCGACGTGGCCACGCTGGCGCACGAGCTCGGACATGCGGTGCACGATCTGCTGGCGGCGCATCACACCGCGTTGACGGCGCAACCTTCTCTGCCGCTGGCAGAGACCGCCTCGACCTTCGGGGAAATGATGCTGGTTGACCGCATGCTGGCCGAGGAGAGCGACGCGGACGTGCGGCGGGATCTGCTCTTCCGGCAGATGGATGATGCTTATGCCACGATCCTGCGCCAGGCTTACTTCGCCCTGTTCGAGCGCGAGGCGGCGGAGCGCATTCATGCCGGCGCCAGGGTGGAGGACCTGTCGGGGCTGTACGCCCAGAATCTGGCAGAGCAGTTCGGCGATTCTGTCGAGTTGAGCGACGACTTCAGCCTAGAGTGGGTCGTCGTCCCGCACTTCGTCCACACCCCGTTCTACGTGTACGCCTACGCCTTCGGACAGCTTCTGGTATTGTCCCTCTACCGGCAGTACCGTCAGGAAGGCTCGGCCTTCAAACCTCGTTACCTGCGCATCCTGGCGGCCGGCGGATCGGACGCGCCGACGCGCATCTTGCAGCAGGCTGGCATCGATGTGCGCTCCGAGGCCTTCTGGCAGGGAGGCTTCGACGTCTTGCGCGGGTCGTTGGAGAGCCTGGAGGCCCTCCCGCTGCCGGCAGGCTTGAGGGCCGCCCGTGCCTGACTCTCCCCGGGGACATCGCTCCTTCTCCCGCGACAGCAAGTCAACCAGCACAGAGCAGATTTCCACGGCTAACTAAGGGCTTGCGGTAATCGTGCGGTTCTTGAGTGATGGATTCGCAGATGCGGTGGTTGGGCCCACTTGACATGCAAGCATTTACTTGCATATAATGTCAGCTGTGGATGAGAACGATGTGTTCAAGGCTCTGGCCGATCACACCCGCAGGCGTCTGCTGGACCAGCTGCACGCGAACAATGGCCAGACCCTGGGAGAGCTCTGCAAGGGTCTCGACATGACCCGCCAGGCGGTTTCCCAGCATCTCACACGCCTTGAGGCGGCCAATCTGGTGGCAACCCTGCGGCAAGGGCGGGAGAAGCTGCACTACCTCAACCCGGTCCCCATCCACGAAATCCACGAGCGTTGGATCGAGAAGTTCGAGGACCAACATCAACGCGCGCTACACGATCTCAGGAAACGAGCCGAGGGAGGTAGACGTGGATAGGCCAGCCTTTGTGTGTGTGACGTACATATCTACGACGCCGGAGAAGCTTTGGCATGCGCTGATCGATGCCAAGATGACCACGCAGTATTGGCAGCATGTGAACGTGTCCGACTGGCGGCCAGGGTCCAAGTGGGAGCATCGGCGTGACGGCGAGGCAGGAGAGCCCGCCCTGGTCGGCAAGGTCATCGAGAGTTCCCCGCCTCGGCGGCTGGTGTTGACCCGCGCATTCCCCGCCGATGAGGCGCGTGAGGACAAGCACACGCGCGTGACGTTCGAGATGGAACCGCTGGGCGATGTTGTCCGACTGACGGTGACGCATGACCGGCTCGAGGCCGGCTCCGAAATGCTGGAAGGGATCACCGAAGGCTGGCCCAAGGTTCTCTCGAGCCTGAAGAGCCTGCTCGAAACGGGACGCCCGCTCCCCGAGCTGTGGTGAGGGCGCGATCCGCCCGCAACACGCGCCCGTGCGCTACGGTTGGACGCAGGGCAAGGGCACGTGCTCGACAAGCAGACCGGCCTTGGCAACGTGGCCGGTGAACGGGCGCCCGTTGACGCGATCCTCAAGCGGGCACGCTGAGGGCCTCGGCTCGGGGCGACCAGTGGAACGGTTTCGCGTGGCTGTCAGGCGTGTGCCTATTCCGCTGAAAAGTGCCGTTTGATTCGAAAATGAAGAGCCACTCTCTCACACGCCGACTCCATTCTTAGTGACCATGCCGTAGTGGCTTAATTGCTTCAACCGTCTTCTTTTCTGCGCTCCTTTTTGAGATGCAAAGCAAGTTCGTCAGCGCCCGCTGATACGTGCGGAGAGGGGTATGCAAGTACGGGGGACCCTCAGAAAATGCGCCGGTGGCCCGCCGCGGGGCGTTTCTTTCGGGCTCTTCATGGCCGGCAGGACTGCTTGAGGCTTCTTTTCTCTGATTCACCCTCCTGCTTGGGCTTGCCCCCCGCTGGGCGTAGAGCTTCCCCACCGATTCGCCGTTGAGACCCACCCCTTGACGCCCCATCGCGCGGAGTGTCTACATCGTTGTGGGCGGCGACCCCCGTCGCCACTCATACGCGGTGATCGCGACGTATGCAGCGCCGCCAAGCGTCGCGATCACTCCACCTGCGAGACCCCAGCTTCCCGGGTTCCCGGGCACGGAGATCGCCGCCACGCCCAGATAGAGGAGGCAGGCCCCAACCACGAGAGCCAGCAGGGTCGACCCCGGCTGCCGGAAGGAAGCAAAAAGCGCGATCAGCCAGAGGTTGCACAGGTGCTCGACGATGCTCGCCCAGCCAAAGTTTAGCGCCAACTCATCGGCACCCTTGACCTGGGCCTGAAACGCCCGCCACACCTGCAGGATGAAGAAGGCGCCGACGACCACCGCGAGAGCGAACAGGCTCCAGCTAATTCGCCCCCGCCAGATGGGCGTCAGCAGCCGGCGGGGCTCTGGATAGGCTACCAGCAGAAGGAGAAGCGGCGAGTAGCCGATGATGATCCCGGGTCCAATGAACGGGATGTTTGCACCCAGGGCGACGACGAGCGCGAGTGCTAGGAACTGGAGCAGCAATGGTCTAGCGAGAGGGCGCCATG
>JBGOYQ010000103.1:0-5030 GCA_041479735.1 Anaerolineae bacterium
CGTGTTCGCTGTCATTTTCCCCCTCATCGGATTGGTCTTGATCCTACTCGGGCTGAACAAGGGTCTCAGGGCGAGTAGACTGCTGTCGCGCGGCCATCTCGCCTATGGCAAGCTCGTCCGCAACTCGCCGACGAACGTGACCGTCAACAACCGCCCAGTCATGGCAATGACTTTCGAGTTCCGTTCCCAGGACGGGATGACTCACCAGGTTGTGTCCAAGACGACGCAATCCGATGTCCTGGAGGACGAGTCGCTAGAGATGCTGTTGTACGATGCCTCCAACCCCAAGGCGGCTGTGCTTATTGACGACCTGCCCGGGCTGCCCGACGTCCTCCCGGACAAGGGAATCGTTCTGCGGTCTCCCCGAGCCATCTTGACGGTCTTGATCCTGCCGTTGATCACGCTGATCGGCCACGGCACATACGTGCTGTACCTGGCCGCCCGCTAACTTCCAGGAACGCGCCTTGGCAGCCGCGCAGCGGGCCGCACGGTCGGGACGCAGCCGCTGCCACGCCGGAGCAGAATGACCCGAGTCGACAATACAGAGCTGGCGGTCTCAAGTGCCAGATGGGGCGTACTCCTGGCCGTCGGCGTCGGGACGTTCATGACGGCGCTGGACGGCAGCGTCGTCAACATCATCCTGCCTGTGCTGCGCGCCGCGTTCTCCACCAGCGTCGCCCGCGTGGAGTGGGTCGTCACCGCCTACTTGTTGGTGGTCAGCGGATTGCTACTCGGGTTCGGCCGGTTGGGTGATCTGCGCGGGCACAAGGCGGTCTACATCGCCGGGTTCGGACTGTTCATCCTCGGCTCGGCCTTATGCGGCCTGGCACCGTCCGTGGGTACGATGATCGGCTTTCGCGGCCTGCAGGCGCTTGGCGGGGCGATGCTGTACGCCAACTCGCCGGCCATCCTGACGAAGAGCTTCCCGCCGGCGCAACGAGGCCAGGCGTTGGGCCTGCAAGGCACGATGACCTACCTGGGGCTGACGGTCGGCCCTTCGCTGGGCGGACTCCTGGCCGCCCAGGTGGGTTGGCGCTGGGTCTTCTACCTGAATGTACCGGTCGGGCTCGCGGCCGTCCTGCTCAGCTTACGCTTCGTGCCGCCGGATGCGGGGGAAGCCTCCGGGGAACGATTCGACTTCCTGGGCGCGGGCCTATTCCTGACCGGTCTGGTAACGCTGCTGATGGCGCTGAATCAAGGAGAGGAGTGGGGCTGGAGTTCCGTGCCCATCCTGGGCCTGGTGATTCTAGCTGTCGCGCTGCTGGCGGCGTTCGTGGTGCTCGAGCGGCGCCTCGAGAGTCCGATGCTCGACCTGAAGCTGTTCTCGAACACGACCTTCTCTTCGTCGACGGCCAGCGCGGTGATCAACTACATGTGCGTGTACAGCATCCTGTTTCTGATGCCGTTCTACTTGATCCAGGGGCGCGAGTTGGGCTCCGAGAAAGCCGGGATCGTGTTGACCGCGCTCCCGCTCGTCATGGCCTTCGCCGCCCCGCTCAGCGGGATGCTCTCCGACCGAATCGGGGCACGCATGCTCAGCGTTTGGGGGATGGGAATCTTGGGCGGTGCCCTGCTCCTGCTCTCGCGTCTAACCCCAGGCAGCTCGATGGCCTTCGTCGCCATCGGGCTGGCGCTGGCCGGGATGGGCATCGGGATCTTCGTCGCCCCGAACACGAGCGCCCTGCTTGGCTCCGCCCCGCGGCATCGTCAGGGGATCGCCTCGGGCATCCTGGCGACAGGCCGGAACGTCGGGATGGTTCTGGGTGTCGGCCTGGCCGGCGCGATCTTCACGACCATCCTGGGATCGGCCCGCCCGGACGCCCTGTTCCATGGGATCGAGACGGCCTTCTTGGCCTTCGCCGGTCTGGCAGCCGTCGGCGCGGCGGTCGCCGGGTTGCGCCAGCGAAATTCCAGCCCGACAGGCTGAGGTAAGAACACCCGGGGCTACATACAGACTGCCGGTGTGGTAGTTGGGGCGGAGCCCCAGCCACCACCAAGAGGAGTCATCTCCTAGGCGTGGGGTTTCTTCCGCAAGTTCCTACGCGCTCGATTGCGGTCGCGGGGAGGGGCGGGCCTCGGTCCGATTCGGATTGCGGCCGCGCTGGGCGATGGCCGCCAGCCCGATGCTCAAGAAGTACAACACGATCATCGGCACCATCACCAGGCTCATGTTGATCGGGTCAACCGTGGGCGTCACCGCGGCGGCCACGATGGCGATGCCGACGACGGCAAAGCGCCAGCCTCGGAGCAGGGTCCTTGCGTTCACCAGCCCAACGGCGGCCAGCGCATAGATGATCAGAGGGAATTGGAACGCAATGCCGATCCAGAAGATCAGGCTGGTGACGAACGTGATGTAGTTCGAAGGCCGCGGGACCGTGTGGATGCCCATGAAGTTGAGGAGGAAGGGCAGCGCGGTAGGCAGCATGATGAAGAAGGCGAAGGCCGCCCCGAGCAAGAACAGGCCGAAAGACATCGGGATGGCAATCAGGACCAGGACACGCTCGCGACGTCGCAGCCCGGGGTTGACGAAAGCGAACACCTCGAAGCACAGGTAGGGAAAGGCCAGGGCGAATCCGGTCAGCAGGGAGACGCGCATGAACGCCCCGATCGACTCAGTCACCTCGATCGCCTGCAGGGCGGCGATCCCGCCGATCGGCTTGGACAGCCAGTCGAGGATCCGGCTGGCGAAGGCAAAGCCGATGGCCGATGTCAGAGCCATCGCCACCAGGCTGCGTAGCAGGTGGCCGCGCAACGCCTCCACGTGCTCTAGCAATACCGAAGGATGCTCGAAGGTCTTGGTGAGCGCGTCCCCGGCCGAGGAGTCCTCCGGCTCGTAATCCAGGAACCGGCGGAAGGCCCGGAAGGGGGCGGCGACCAGACGGAAGGGGGCGGTCAGGATGTGCCCCAGGCGGGCGAAGGCCAGGCGCATCTAACCCTCGTGCGGGGGAGGCGAGCCTTGCGGCCCGGGAGCTCCGGAGTCCGGTGGCGACGGCGCCTCGGTCCAGGCGCGCATTCCCTCCGCAAGGGGTGGTTTCGATGGTGGGGTGGTCGTAGGTGCGGGTGCGAGGTCTCGTGGCGGAGACGGGTTCGACCACGCCTGAAGGCCATCCAGCGTCGGCTTGGCCGAGGTGAGCGCCGCACGCGTCTCGTCCAAAGTCTGCTTGACTTCCTTGAGTTCCTCGAGCTCGGCCTCGCGCGCCAGTCGATTGGGGAGCGTACGCAGATTCTGCGAGGCTTCGTTCAGCGTCTTCCACGCCTCGGAACGATACATCCGATTCAGGAAACGGCCGGCTGAGCGCGCTGTCTTCGCGATATCACGCGGCCCGATCAGGATCAGCGCGATCAGGATGATGAAGGCCAGCTCCATCGGGCCGACGCCGAGGAATTCCATCCGCCTTATGCCGCCGGCTGGAACTGCCGACGGACCTCCTGCTCTCGGTCAGCCAGCGTCCCGAGCACGCCGTTAATGAATCGCGGGGCGCTGTCCGAGCCATACTGCTTGGCGAGTTCGACGGCCTCGTTAATGGCGACCTTGATGGGCGTCTCCCCTGACGCGGCGAACTCATACAGCGCCAGCCGCAGGATGTTGCGATCGACGACGGCGATCTGGTCGACCGGCCATTCCGGGGCGCACTCCGCGATCAGGCGATCCAAAGTCGGGGACAATGGGAGGGTGCCCAGGACGAGCCGGCGAAAGAAGGACACCGCCTCGTCCCCCAGGCGTTCGTTCTCTTCGATGTGACGGGCAATGACCTCTTCGGGGGGGTGGCCAGCGACATCGACCTCGTAGAGCGCCTGCAATGCCAACACGCGGGCCCGGCGCCGTTCGCGCTTCATAGCCCGGCCATTCTCCTAGTCTGACGCCGTGTGGTAGTCGACGTCCTCGATGTGCACGTCCACCTTCGACACCTGCATGCCGACCATCAGCTCGATCGCCCGGGCCACTTCGGCCTGAACGTTGCGGCTGACATCACGAACATTTGTCCCCTGGTCCAGGACCAAGAACAGATCGACGTCGACCGAGTTGTCGGAGACCTCGATCCGCACGCCTTCGCCGGACCCGCGCCGGAACAGGCGATTGGCGCCACCGGGTACGTGCGCCATCGCCGCCACGCCGGGAACCCCGAGCGCCGTCAGACGGGCGATCGTCACCAGGACCCCTGGCGCAATGGTCGTTGTTCCCTGCGCGTGCCCGCTCCCGTAGTCTTTGCTTTCCATCTCGCCACTCCTAGAACATCGCCATTCCACCGTCGACGGAGAGCACGTGCCCGGTCACGTAGCCGGCCTCATCCGATGCCAGGAAGGCTGCCGCGGCCGCGATCTCCTCGGCCCGACCCGTCCGTCCCAGCGGGATCATTCCTAGCGCCGCCTTCCGGGAGGCCTCCGGCACACCGGCCCAGATGTCGGTCTCGATATACCCGGCCGCCACGGCGTTGACCGTAACATTGCGGGAAGCGACCTCACGCGCCAGCGCCTTAGTGAACCCGATCTGGCCCGCCTTGGAGGCCGAGTAGTTGGTCTGCCCGGGGTTGCCCATCTGGCCGGACACGGAGGTGATGCTCACGATTCTGCCGTAGCGCTTACGCAGCATGTGGCGAACAGCCGCCCGGGAGCAATTGAAGGTGGATTTCAGATTGGTTTGCTGGACGATGTCCCAGTCGGCTTCGCTCATCGTCATGATCAGGCCATCGCGGGTGATCCCGGCGTTGTTGATCAGTATGTGCAAATCACCGAAGTGCTCGACGGCGAACTTGATGAGCGCCTCCGCCTCGCCGAACTGGCCGACGTCGGCCTGACGGGCCACGGCCTTCCCGCCCGTGGCCTGCGCCGCGTGGACCACTTCCTCGGCGGCGTCCGCCGATTGTAGATAGTTGACCACGACGTGCGCACCCTCCGATGCCAGCCGCAGGGAGATCGCTCGACCTATCCCGCGTGATGCGCCGGTGACCACGGCGACCTTACCCGCAAAACGCATGAGAAACCTCAAGCGGTCAGCAATCAGCCATCAGCCAAACAAAGGACAAGCCAAC
>JBGOYQ010000104.1:0-5016 GCA_041479735.1 Anaerolineae bacterium
GCAGCACATTTGTCAGAACTTGAAGATCTTCGGCAACGAGGTCGACGGCTCGTTCGCCGAATACGTGGCCGTGCCCGCGACCTCCCTGTGGCGACTGGCGCCAACGACCTCCTGGGACATCGGTGCAGTCATGGAGCCGATGGGCGGGGCCGTCCAGGCCGTGCTGGTGGAGCCGGTGACGGCCCAATCGGTCGCAATCTACGGCGACGGGCCGATCGCGCTTTTCGCCGCCGGCGTGGCGCGGGCGGCTGGGGCGCGCAAGGTCTACTTGATCGGCATGGTGCCCAAGCGTCTGGAGATCGCCAAGCAGATGGGCGCCGACGTCGTCTTCAACATCAGCGACCCGGTCGACCCGGTCAAGGTCATCCAGGATGAGACGCGCGGGCTGGGCGCCGACGTGGTCATCGAGATGGCTGGGGCGCCGGCATCTATCAAGAACGCATACGCCACGGTCCGCAAGGGCGGCCGGGTCACCAACTTCGGGCTGACGGCCAAGCCGATCGAATTCGACATCAATTACGCCATCACGCTGCGGCAAGTGCATGTGCGCGGCGTGGCCGGCCGGCACATGTGGGATACCTGGCGGCTGATGGACGGGCTGCTCGAGTCGGGCAGGCTAGACCCGCGCCCCGTGATCACCCATGTTCTGCCGCTGGAGAAGTTCGACGAGGGTTTCAAGCTGATCACCACCGGCGGCCGCGAGACCGGCAAGGTCATCCTGCATCCCAACGGCTGACATCGACAGGCTGCCTGGCGCAGAAAGGAGCGGCGGACATGGGTACGGACGGCAAGATCGACTACGAGAAGATCGAGATCGTCGGCGACGGCCGCGGCACGATGCAGGGCGATTACCTGCTCAACAAGGACCGCCCGATGGACCGCATCCGCTGGCTGATCGAGTGCTTTCCCGAATGGGGGCAGTTCCTCAACCGCAAGATCGAGGATACGCAGGTCGAGCCGGGTACGTACGCCTTCTGGTGGACCGGCGGGATGGGCTTTGTGCTTAAGTCGCCCGGCGGCGCGGTGCTGCTGGTCGACAACTACGCCGGGCCGGCGCACTACACCGAGTATGCCTACTGCGGTGTGTGCCGCACGACCGGTTCGCCGACGATCGACTGGATGCGCCTCAACCCGCAGGTGATCGACATCTTTGGTTTCAAGACGCTCGACGGCGTCTTCTGCTCGCACCAGCACGCCGACCACACCGACATCTACACCCTCAAGGCCGCCACCCAGACCAGCGACTGCCTGTTCTACGGCCCGCTGTCGGCCGTCGAACGCATGCGCAACTTCAAGGTGCCCGAGGAGCGGATCAAACTCGTACGTCCGGGCCAGACGTACAAGATCAAAGACGTGACGGTCGACATCCTGCCGAACTACGACCGCATCGCCACGATGACCGGCGGGCCGGGGATCAAGGTCGAGCCTGGCGTCCGGCGCCCGTTCGATGACGTGGCGGCGACGTTCTTCTTCAAGCTCGGTGGGTACAACTTCTGCCACCTGGCCGACTCGCTGTTTCAGAATGCCTATGTCACCTTCAAGAAGCACAAGATCGACGTGCTCAGCGTCAACATCGGCTACAACGCCCCCGGCGGCACGGACAAGATGACGCCGTATGACGCGGTCCGGATGGCGGAGGCGGCCGGGGCCAAGCTGCTCATGCCCATGCACTGGGACAACTGGGGTAACACCTGCGTCGATCCCGAGGAGGTCGTCTGGATCGCCAAACGCCACGTACCCGATTTGAAGATCATCATCCCGCAGTGGGGCGTGAAATGGGTCTTTCCTGCGCAACAGGACATAGGCAAGATGAAGTATGACGACTGGCGCGAGCGCTACCGGCCGGAAATGTCGTGGGAATACGGCGACCCGGCGCAGGAAGCCGCGTCGAAGCGGGGCGAGTTCATCCCGTACTGAATCGGGATGGCATCGGCCAGGCGGGAAGGCGAGCCTTCCCGCCTGGCCGGGGGAACGGCTCGCGAGAGGGCCTCAATGACGAAGACACGTGTTGGCTTCATCGGACTGGGGCTGATGGGTGCGCCCATGGCGGCCAACGTCGCCAAGGCGGGCCATCCGTTAACGGTCTACAACCGCAGCGCCGACAAGGCGCTCAGGCTGGCGGAGCTCGGCGCCGAGGTGGCGGAGACCCCGCTGCAGGTCGCCACGCGTAGCGACGTTGTCATCACCATGCTCAGCGACGCGCCCGCCGTCGAACAAGTCCTGCGCGGCGAGGAAGGGTTGCTCGCCGGCGGGCGCGTCGGGGAAGTGCTCATCGACATGAGCACCGTTTCGCCCGAGCAGAGCCGCTCGATCGCCATCGAGGTCGAAGCGCGGGGCTGGCGGAAGCTCGAGGCGCCGGTCTACGGTAGCACGGGTCCGGCGCGTGACGGGACCCTGGGCATCATGGTCGGTGGCGATGAGGCGCTCTTCCGCGAACAGCGAGAGCTGCTGTGCGCCATGGGCAAGAATATCTTCTACATGGGCCCAATGGGTGCCGGTACGATTACCAAGCTGGCGTTCAACCTGATGGTTGCGGCGCAGCTGGCTTCGCTGGCGGAGGCCATGACGCTGGCCGCCAAAGGCGGAGTCGACCTCCGGCAGATCGGCGACGTGCTGTTGACGACGGCGGTGGCCTCGGAACTGGTTAAGCGTAAGATCGGCAGCCTGGTCGCGGGGAACTTCGCGGTCGCCTTCCCGCTCAAGCATATGCACAAGGACCTGGGCCTGATGGTCGACACGGGCCACTCGGTCGGTGCGTCGCTGCCGGCGACGGGCGCGATTCACGAGCTATTTACCGCAGCGACAGCGCGCGGCCGCGGCGATCAAGACGCCATGGCGATCTATTGCCTGCTGGCCGAGCTGGCCGGCTTGACTCCAGACACATCATCCCCTCACTGACGGAAGGAGGAGGAATCCGTGAAAGACGTGCAGTACTTCGCCCCCGAGACGCTGAGGGAAGCTCTCCAGCTCCTGGGGAAACACGGAAACCGCATCCGGGTGTTGGCGGGCGGCACCGACTTGGTGCGCAACATGAACCTCGAGTTCAAGGTCCCGGACAACATCCTGTGGATCGGCAAGCTTGGGCTGGAATACGTCCGCAGCCAGGAAGGTGTGATCCATATTGGCGCGGCGACGCGCATGCAGACCGCCGGGGCATCCAGGCTGCTGCAGGACAAGGCTGCGGCGCTGGCGCAGGCCGCCGGTAAGATGGCGGCGCCGCCAGTGCGATCGCTGGCGACGCTGGGCGGCAACATCTGCAACGCCTCGCCGGCCGGCGACGCGATCTGTGCCATGCTCGCCCTGGGGGCGGAGGTAGAACTGCGCAGCAGCCTCGGCAAGCGGACGCTGTTGCTGGAGGATGTCTTCACCGGTCCGGGCAAGACGGTGCTCAAGGCCGGCGAGATGCTGACCGAGATCCGTATCCGCCCCACCGGCCGAAACGAAGGCTCGGCCTACGCCAAGGTCGGGCGGCGGCAGGCGCTGACGCTGGCGGTCCTGAATGCCGCCGCTCGGGTCAAGCTGGACACCAAGGGCAATTGTGTCGACGTGCGCATCGCTATCGGATCGGCGGCGCCAACACCGGTGCGGGCTGTCAAGGCCGAGGCGCTGCTGCGCGGTGAGCCGTTCACGCAGGAAGCCATCGCCCGGGCGGCCGAAGCCGCCGTCGGCGAGATCAAACCGATCGATGACGTGCACGGGACGGCCTGGTATCGCCGCCAACTGACCCGTGTGCTGGTCACGCGCGTTCTGCGCCGGGCCGGCGGCCTGAGCGAGGAGGGTTAACGTCATGGCTAACGTCAGCATCACCTTCAAGCTCAACGGCAAGCGAGTCACGGCCGAGGCGCCGGTGCAGACCAACCTTTTGAACCTGCTGCGCGAGCATATGAGCATCACCAGCCCCAAGTTCGGCTGCGAACAGGGCAATTGCGGCGCCTGCACCGTACTGCTCGACGGCGAGCCGGTCAACTCGTGCATGGTCCTGGCGCCGACGGTCGAGGGACGGGAGGTCACGACCGTTGAGGGCCTGGGCACACCCGATCACCCGCACCCGCTGCAAGTGGCCATCACCGAGCACTATGGGTCGCAGTGCGGATATTGCACGCCGGGGATGTTGATGTCGGCCTCGGCGCTGCTGGCGCGGACCAAGAACCCCAGCCGCGACGAGGTCGTCAACGCCATCGTCGGCAACGTCTGCCGCTGCACCGGCTACAACAAGATCGTCGAGTCGGTGCTGGCCGCGGCCGAGAAGATGCGGTAGGAGGAGGACACGCCCATGACAGACACCAACTACGTCGGGAAACGCCTACCGCGCTACGACGGCATGCAGCATGCGACCGGCCGAACGCGCTACGTGAACGACATCCACCTGCCGGGCACGCTCCACGTGCAGGCCTGGCGGTCGCCGGTGCCCTCAGCCCGGATCAAGAGCATCGATGTGAGCCGGGCGCGGGCGATGAAGGGCGTCGTGGCGGTCATGACCGGCGAAGAGGTCCCCAGTAACATCTTCGGAGGCGACCAACCGGTGTTGGCCGACAAGGAGATTCGCTACATCGGCCAAGAGGTGGCTGTCGTGGCCGCCGAGGATCTGGATACGGCCCGCGAGGCAGTCAAGCGGATACGCGTCGAACTGGACGAGCGCACGCCCATCCTCGACCCGCTCAAGGCAATGGTGCCAGGCTCGCCCAAGATCCGACCCGAGGGCAACCTGCTGCTGTTTGGCGATCAAGACCACCTGCGCATTCGGAAGGGCGACGTGGAGCAAGCCTTCGCCAAGGCAGACGTCATCGTCGAGAGCGACTTCCGGACGGCAGCGCAGGAGCACTCGCCGATCGAGACGCAGGCCAGCATCGCCTACACCGACTCGATGGGCCGCACCCATATCCACACCTGCACCCAGGCGGTGTTCTTCAACCAGGGCACGATCGCTGGCATCCTGAAGAAACCGGTCGCTTCGGTCCACATGATCGGAGGCATCCTGGGCGGCGGCTTCGGGGCCAAGAACGATCCGCACGCCGA
>JBGOYQ010000105.1:0-5006 GCA_041479735.1 Anaerolineae bacterium
AGTTCGAGAGGAGACTGGCCTCAGACACGATCAGTGTCCACTAATCCGGGGGAACCTCAACCTTCGGCCCTGGAAGGGGGAGGGTCAAGGTGGGCGGTCACTCCTTCGTGCGCAAATGCGGGAAGAGGATCACTTCGCGGATCGTGTCTTTACCGGTCAGCAGCATCGTCAGCCGGTCGACCCCCATGCCGAAACCCCCGTTCGGGGGCATGCCGTAGCGCATGGCCTGAAGGTAGTCGTCGTCCATCGGGTGCCGCTCTTCGTCGTCGGCAGCGTAGTCGTTGCCCATCTCCAAGAAGCGTTGTTCCTGGTCGACCGGGTCGTTGAGCTCGGTGAAGGCGTTGCACAGCTCCATCCCGGCCACATAGCCCTCGAAGCGCTCGACGGTTGAGGGATCGTCCGGCATACTCTTGGCCAGCGGAGAGATATCGCGCGGGTAATCGTAGATGAACGTGGGCTGGATCAACGCCGGCTCGACGTAGTGCGAGAGCAGCGACTCGATCATCTTCCCCCGGGTCGACTCGGGCGCCGGGTCGTGACCTTTGGCGTTCATGGCCGTGCGCAGCGACTCGGCCGATGGGTGCTGGCCGATGTCGATCCCGGATCGGGAAGCGATGGCGCCGCGCAAGTCCTCGCGTGCCCAGGGCGGCGCCAACTCGATCATCTTCCCATCGAAGACGATCGCGGTCGAGCCTGTGGCCTGCCGGGCGACCGTGGACACCATATCCTCGGTTAGGGCCATCACGCTGCGGTAGTCCGCATAGGCCATGTAGAACTCGAGCTGGGTGAACTCCGGGTTGTGCTTGAAGGACACCCCCTCATTGCGAAAGTCGCGCCCGATTTCGTACACCCGCTCGAATCCCCCTACGAGCAATCGCTTCAGGTACAACTCGAAAGAGATCCGCAAGTACAGGTCCTGATGCAGCTGGTTATGATGGGTGACGAACGGCCGCGCCGCCGCGCCGCCGTAGATCGGCTGCAGGATCGGGGTCTCGACCTCGATGAAACCGAGGCCGTCAAGGTACTCGCGGAGCGCCTTGACGATCCGTGCTCGAGTGCGGAAGACCTCGCGCACCTCGGGGTTCACGGCCAGGTCGGCATAGCGCTGGCGATAGCGTGCTTCCGGGTTGCCGAAGGCGGCGTGGACGACGCGCTCGCCGTCCACCAACTCTTCCTTGGCCGCCGGCAGCGGCGTAATCGCCTTGGCCAGCATGGTCAGGCTGGTGACGTGCAGCGACACTTCCCCTGTCCGCGTCCGGAAGAGCGTTCCGCTGGCTTGAACGAAATCGCCCAGGTCGAAGGAGTCGCTGATGTGCGAGAAGGTCTCGGCGCCGAGGTCGTCCGAGCGCAGGTAGAGCTGAAGCCGCCCGTCCCCATCCTCGATGTGTGCGAAGGTCGCCTTGCCCATTCGTCTGATCGACCGCAGGCGTCCAGCGACCGTCGCCTCGACCCGGGCACCGGCCGACGCGGCTTCGAAGGCCTGAACGGCCTGTGCACTGGTGTGGGTGCGCTTGACCCGCGGAGGGTAGGGCTCCATACCCGCTAGGCGTAGAGCGAGCATCTTGCGCAGTCGAAGTTGCTCTAGTTCATTCAGCTCGGCCATCGTGTCCGCGTCCTCGCTGCGATCACGCCCAGGCATGTCCCGGCTAGTTTATACGAAAAGCGCCCCGCGCAGTCCATCATGCGCGGGGCGCCAAGCGGTTCCCCGATGTTACTTGATCTTGACGATCCGGAAGTGCAGGCGGCCGGCGGGCGCCAGGACCTCGACCTCGTCCCCGACCCGGTGGTCGATCAGCGCCACGCCCAGCGGCGACTCGTTCGAAATGAGACCCTGCTTGGGATTGGCCTCGGCCGCGCCTACGATCGTATAGGTCTCCGGCTTGTCGCCATCCTCCTGGACGACGACCGTGCTGCCGATGCGGACCTGGTCCTTGGACGTGCCCGGCTCGATGATCTTCGCCTGGGCCAGCATGTGCTCGAGCTCGAGGATGCGGCCCTCGACGAAGGCCTGCTCGTTCTTGGCCGCCTCGTACTCGGCGTTCTCGATCAGCTCTCCATCCTCCATCGCCTCGTGCAGGCGCTGGGCGACCTCCTGCCGCTTGACGGTGCGCAGGTACTCGAGCTCCTCTTCGAGCTTCTTCAACCCTTCGGCGGTTACATAAACGGCCTGGTTACCCATCACAACCCCTGTATAGAGAAGAGTCGGGCCTCAACCCCTGTTAGGGCAAGTAGACAAAAGGACTGAGAGTGTCCTCTCAGCCCGGCGTATTCCCAATTGCGATCATAGCACATCCCGCTGGACCTGTCTAGTCGAGTGCGCCTGACCGGCTAGCCAGGCGCCCAGAGCGGGATCCCGCCCGATCGGTCGATGTACTCGGCCAGCTCCTTATAGAGGCCATCGGCGTTCGGCCAAAAGGTGGAGAATTGCGACCGGTATTCGGCCACGGCGACGACCCAACTCTGGATCTCCTCTTCAGCCAGGGCGACGACGGTCTGGAGACCCGGAGGAGCGGCCAGATCTTCGGGTAGCCGGCTGCCTCGGGCGGAGTAAGGCAAATCCGGGTAATACCACAGCGGTCTCCCCAATCGTTCGGCCGCTAACCGCGTCAACCGGTGGTCGACATGGCCCCCGACAGCCGCCGGGCAGTAGATATGGGCCGTAGGAGAGCAGGCCTCGGCCAGCAGTGCGGCTAGTTGAGCGACCAGTCCCAGATCTGCCGGGTGCAGCGGCCCAAAGATGGAGGCTTCATCGGGGTAGAGGGGCGTGTCTTTGGCCCGCCGGTAGACCGCGTCCACGACCTCGAGCTGAATGACCGAGGCACCCAGGCGGCCACAAGCCATCCGGTCTTCCGCCCGGCGAGCGGCGACCGGGGAGCCTTCGCCGCCCCAGCGTCGGTGCAGCTCGACCGCGAACGCCGTCAGCTCACCAACGGGGGTGTCACCGGCGCAGACCGTAACGACGGTCACCGGTTCGTCGTTGGCCACCTGGCGTGCAATTAGCCCACCGCAAGAGAGGACGGCATCATCGAGGTGCGGCGATAGGTAGACTTGGACGGGCATACGGAGATTATATGCGAGGAATGCCTAGATATGGCTCGCCATAGTGGTCGGCCGTGTTACAATCCAAGCCGTGGGCCGTTAGCTCAATGGCAGAGCAGGTGCCTTTTAAGCACAAGGTTGAGGGTTCGACTCCCCCACGGCCCATCGCTCGATCCAGCTCGGGATGCCTGCTGAATTGCGGGCATTCTTGTCCCATTTTGTGACCCGGTGCCTAACGGTCACATGTTGATGGGTCCGGCCCCCAAGCCTAGCCGCCATCGGCCCCGGTGCCCTTTGCGGCCTTACAGTCCCCTTCCGCCTTGTTACGCTTCGGAATCCTCAGGGTAGTCTCTAAGTAACGAAGACGCGTGAAGCGCGGGAGGCGCTCAGATGGCCATGAGTTACGTCGACAGGAATCTGCTCTCTGGCGAGCGCGTGACCTTTCGCGGCAGACTGCACTGGAGCCGCTATCTCACCCCGATATCCTGGGTCTTCTTGTCCGCGCTTCTTACACTTGCGATGATGTGTCGTGAAGTGATGTAGATACGGTTTGCAGGAGTGGCCTTCGTCTGCTTCCCATAGGTGACCGCCAAGTCACAGGAGGAGCACACGATGACCGACCCGACAGTGGCACTGTTGGAGTGCCAGCTAAGCACACGGTTGAGGGTACGAGTCCCCCACGGCCTATCGAGAGATCTACCGGAGAATCCCCGCCCTGACGGGCGGCTTTTTTTCTTACGCAGGTCTCCCCTGACGGTCGTGGCGCAGGGTAGCCGGGGCTGCTAGCGCGCCAGAGAGGGATCCAACCCCGGGTACCAGAGCGTGGGCACGAATTTCCGATAGTCTTTCCTATGGCTAGGCGCGCTGCAACCTGCCCGGATGGATCATGACTTCGACCGGACGGCCACCTGGCCCGAGCGGACTCAAGACAAGCGCCCGGACGGGTTCCGTGATATCATGGCGTTAACAGCGTAATCGGTTTCGCGTCTGCAAGTTGCCGCCTGGCCTCATTACGATGCCGGCGGCTCTGTCTTGGCGGGCAATTGGCCGTCACGATAAAAAGGAGAAGGGTGCGGATGGACGTCAAGCTGTACGTGGGCGGATTGGCATACTCGGTCACCGAAGACGAACTGCGGACGCTCTTTGCGCAGGCGGGCACGGTGACATCGGTAGCCGTGATCAAAGATCGAGATACCGGCCGCTCGAAGGGCTTTGGCTTCGTCGAGATGAGCACGCAGACCGAGGCCGAGAAAGCCATCAGTATGTTCAATAACAAAGAGATGCAGAGCCGCACGATCACCGTCAACATCGCCCGACCGCGCGAAGAGCGTGGCGGCTTTGGCGGCGGTGGTGGCGGTGGTGGTGGTGGGTTTGGCGGCGGTGGCGGCGCCGGCGGCGGTCATCGCCGAGGCGGCGGCCGCCGCTTCTGAGTTCGACTGGCCAAACTCCGGCGCCCAGGCGCGGTCGCTCGACCCGAGCCGGGGCGCCGGATTCTTCCGCTAGCCGGGTGCGACCCCATCTCGGCGGCCTCGCCGAGCCTCTTGGCTTGTCCTCGCGCCGATTTCTCCCCGCCAGGACGGGAAAATGACTTCGCACATCGGTGAGTGGGCCGCGTTGGCCACGTCCGTCTGTTGGTCCGGCTCGGCCGTCTTTTTCGGCCTCGCCAGCCGCCGCGTCGGGTCGCTGGTCGTCAACCGTACCCGCCTGGTCCTGGCCTCGATCTTCCTGGTCACCACCCATGTGCTCGTCATCGGATCGATCGTTCCGCTCGACGCGCCCCCCGAACGCTGGTTCTGGCTCGGCTTGTCCGGCATCATCGGACTGACCCTCGGCGACGCCCTGCTCTTCCAAGCCTACGTCCTCATCGGCCCGCGCATGGGCATGTTGCTCCTCAGCACCGCCCCGTTGTTGAGCGCACTCTTGGCATGGGCTTTCCTGGGCGAGGGCATCTCCTGGATCGCCTGGAT
>JBGOYQ010000106.1:0-4998 GCA_041479735.1 Anaerolineae bacterium
CTTCGAATACGCCTTCGCCGATTTCGAGGATCGAAATGTCGAACGTCCCGCCGCCCAGGTCATAGACGGCAATCTTCTCGGACTTCTTCTTGTCCAAGCCGTAGGCCAGCGCTGCCGCGGTCGGCTCATTGATAATCCTCAAGACTTCCAGACCGGCGATCTTGCCGGCGTCCTTGGTCGCTTGGCGCTGCGAATCGTTGAAGTAAGCCGGCACCGTGATGACCGCCTTGGTGACCGGTTCGCCCAGGTACGCCTCGGCGTCGGCCTTGAGCTTGGCCAGGATCATGGCCGAGATCTCCTGCGGCGTGTACTCCTTGCCCGTCGCCGGAATCTTGACCCGCGCGTCCCCGGTCGGTCCCTCGACCACCTGATACGACACCATCTTGCGCTCCGCGCCGACCTCGTCATAGCGACGGCCCATGAAGCGCTTGATCGAGTAGACCGTGTTTTCCGAATTGACCACGGCCTGCCGCTTGGCGGTCTGACCCACCGGGCGTTCGCCGTTCTTCGCGAAAGCCACGACGGAGGGGAGCAGGCGGCCACCCTCGGCCGTCGTGATCACCGCCGGATCGCCGCCTTCCATGACGGCCACTACGCTGTTGGTCGTGCCCAGGTCTATACCAATGATCTTCGACATGGAAACTCACCTCGTCTCTTTATGGCTTTGCCGTCGCCTCACCCGCCTCGATCACCCATGGGGCATAGACGGCCGTGCCGTTTGGACTCACGTGCTTATGTTAGCCCGAGGACGCAAGATTCCCGTTAACGCAGCATCGGAGCAGGATCGGCGCGGCGGCGTGCCGCTGGGCTATACTCGTGTGTGGGAGAGGGTCGTGCCAGGGTTGGTGACGCTGATCGGCTCGGGCGAGGTCTCGGCCGGCATGACGCGGGTCCACCGCGCTCTGCTGGCGCGGCTAGACGAGCATCCTCATCTGGCTTTCGTTGACACACCTGCGGGTTTCGAATTAGGCCTCGAGGCGATCCATAGCCGATTCCTGGACTATGTCGAGCGACAGCTCCGAGTGCCCCTCACCATCATCTCGTATCACTCCGCCGGCGACGACGCATGTCAGATCTCCGCAGCTCTCCAGGGTATCGCCCGTTCCAACTACTTCCTGGCCGGCCCTGGCAGCCCGACGTATGCCGTCCGACAATGGTCGGCCTCGCCCATCCTGGCCGCGATCCTTCAGCGTTGGCGCCAGGGGGCTCAACTCGTCTGGGCCAGCTCGGCCGCCATCGCCCTGGGCCGGCATGTCCTTCCTGTGTACGAAATCTACAAGGTCGGGCAGGCGCTGCACTGGGAGGAAGGCCTCGACCTGCTGGGTCCGTTCGGGCTGGAGCTCGCCATCGTTCCACACTGGGACAACGCCGAAGGCGGGACGCATGACACCCGTGCGTGTTTCATGGGTGCTGCGCGCTTCGCGCGCTTGAAGGCGATGCTCCCGCCAACGGCCGTCGTCTTGGGAATCGATGAACACACGGCCGTGACGATCGATATCACCTCAAGCGAAGCGGAAGTCCGCGGGCGCGGCGGTGTGACCGTCGCGCGCGCCGACCGGTCGAGCCACTACGCTGCGGGGGAGCGCTTCCCTCTGAGTGAGCTGATGGCTTCGTCCGCTGCAACGTCTCGGCTGCCTGAGACACCGACCGTCGGCGAACCGCCTAGCGGGTCGGACCCGCTCATCCTCGCTTCCGCCCAGATCGCGGCCGGAGACTTGGCCTCCGCGCTCCGGATTATGGCCTCTGCCGCGCCTTCAGATCTTGCCCCCGTCCTGCTCCAAGCGGCCTGTGCCGCAACATCGGTGCCCGAGGCGCAATCCGCCGACAGGCTGCTGTCCTTACTGGTGGAGACACGCGATGCCTTGCGCCAGGCCCACCACTGGGAGCTTGCCGACTGTCTACGAGACCGCTTGGGCGAGCTCGGGGTGGATCTGCAGGACACGCCTACGGGGACCGACTGTAAGAAGCTTGCCCGAGATTCCTAGTGGCGGCAGTCTGTGCTTCGCTCCCCCGGGCGTCCGCCTCGGGCTGGGGCATCCGATCACCCATCGTCCATCAACCAGAATAGCAGCGTGGCCGCGCGCTGGCGCGGGACATTTCCCACATGATGAAGCGAACTTGGCAATTGGCGTTGCCGGGAGCGAGCGCAATCACGCCAGGCGTGTCGTGGCTGAGCGCTCAACTGCGCCGCTTCAATTGAAAAGGCGACTTGTTAGCGAGGCAGCGATTAGGGGCCTGCGCGATCACCATCGCCTAGCCGCTCGACGATAGCCTGGGCGATGGCGCCGGCCACCTCCCAAGGCATGCCTTCCCGTGCGTGAGGCAAGAAGCGTAGGTCGACCGGATCGTTGACGTAGTCGACGACGATCAAGCGGCCGTCATCCACCCGGGCCACCTCCGAGGAAAACAGCTCGATCTGAGCGATGCCGGCGATCGTTCCGGCTGCGGTCCAAAGACCATCCAGACCCCAATGGGCGCGCTCCTCGGCGGAGACCGTCGACCCGAACAAGTGCGTCCGATCATTCCACCAACACGGGACGATTCGGCCGCACGCGTAGAAGACTCGGAACCAGGCCCGCCGTCCATCCAGGCTGGCCGGCTCGACGAATTGCTGCAGGATCAGATCGTCCCCGGGCAGTGCCCGGCGTGCCCGCTCAACGTCATCCCAGTCCCGGGCATCGGTGACCACGCCCCATCCGCCTCCGCCGATGTCCGGCTTGATGGAGAACGGCGAACCGAGCGGGCTGACGTCCGGGTGGGGTCCGAGGATCGGTCCCAAATCCCAGGCAGGCACGACCAAGGTATAGGGCGTGTGCAAGCCCGCCCGGATGAGCTCCCAGTGCAGGTTGGTCTTGCGCCAGATGTGCCGTCGCCGCGCCGCCGGATTGAAGTGCCGGGGAATGTGGTCGACCGCCCACTCCTCGAGCGGACGGAATGCCGGGTCCGTGTCGGCTGCCCGATCGAGGTAGGCCTGCGGTCGAATGCGACCGGCCTGCAGCGCCTCAAGGGCCGCGGGCAAGCTCTCCGGCCCAACGACCATCACCGACCGGCCGGCGCGTCGGGCCGTCTCGACCAGCAGGCCGACGAACGGCTCGTCGTAGGGCCAGTCGTAGGAGACAAGCAGGTCGACGGCGCCGTCGCCACCGGGGGTCGCCGGGTCCATCCCGCCAGTATACAGAAGGAGGCCATCCGTCGCCCTGTGATATAACCGGCTCACAGCGACAGGAGGTGGCATGAATGCCCTCGAACGCTTCCGCACCGAGAAGGACGACTTCTACCGAACCAGCCCGCACAGCCCGCTGAACGCGGACCAGAAGCGAAGTTTCCACGGGCTGCGCTACTTCCCGGAGAACACCGACGTCGATCTGGAGGTCGAGCTTGAGGAGTTCCCGATCAAGCAAGAGATCGAGATGCAGACGACGACCGGCGACGTCCAGACCTATGAGCGCTTCGGCCGTTTCCGCCTGACGGTCGATGGACAGGAGGCTTGGATGACGGTCTACCGAAACGAGAGTGGCTATTTCCTGCCCTTCGTCGACTCGCAAGCGGGCGAGCAGACATACGGCGCTGGGCGCTACCTCGAGCCCGTGGAGTTGGGGGGCACTCGTTTCCGGATCGACTTCAACCTGGCCTACAACCCGTACTGCGCCTACAACGAGCTGTGGTCCTGCCCGATCACGCCTGCAGAGAACCGTGTGAAGGTACCGATCCGTGCCGGCGAGATGGTATTCGAAGAACACTAGCGCTGGAGACCGTTGCGGCCGCTCTCGACGCCGGCCACCACCTGGAGGTCAAGTTCTGAATAGAGTCCGGCGAGCACCTGCGAGTTCATCACACGCGTGACGTGAACCTCATACCGGCTGTAGTCCAACGCGGTAGTGTGAATCATCGCCACGCCTGCCAGTATCACTCGTCGGGCATCCAGCATGGCCGCGACGCAGACGAGGCATCGCTGGCAGTTTTGTGACCCATCAGGAACATGCCTATGGCGATGAGCAGAGCGACGACATTCTTCGCCTTTTCCAGCCCACGGCGGAAATCCCGAGCTCTCCGGTGGGACAGCTCCGGCCTGACGGTCACCGACAGAGAGGCGGTCGGGTCGAGCAGATTGTGGGTCGTCTCCGCGCGTAGGGCCACTCTGCCCGATTAGGCCGACAAGACCATGTCTAGTCAGGGCACGAGAATGTTGACCGGAACGGGATACCGGTTGAAGCGCATGTGCACTCGTTCTCGCGCGTGATCATTGCTTGCTCATGGCGCTCCGGAAGTGGCCCGCTCCAGCGGGTATCCGGCGGCCTCCCAGGCCTGCAATCCCCCGCTCATGCACGACGCACGAGAGAAACCGACCTGGCGTAAGATGGTCACCCCCTCTTTGCTCCTCACACCCGATGCGCAAACCACGACGATGTCTTGATCTCGGGGCAGTTCGCTCATGCGGCCTTGCAGTTCGTCCAATGGGATCAAGATGCTCTTGGCGATATGAACCTGATTCCACTCTGCTTGAGAGCGCACGTCCAAGAAAAACGCACCCTGCTGGTGTTTCTTGTAGCCCTCAGCTACCGAGATTTCTGTCGGGAGGGCTCTCGTGGACCTGAACAGCAGAAGGACCGCCGTTCCGAGGGCGGCCAAACCCAAGGCCATCCACAGCCAGCTCAGATTCTGCTTGCGAGCTTTGCGCTCCTTGCGGTGAGTGGTACCTGACGGCGCGGACCTAGATGTCTTGTGTCTCTTGGGCATTCTTACCCCCGGATCATCCCGCCAGGACACCCTCCTGTGCCGGAATCGCAGCCCGATCCATCAGGAACACAAAGACAGATATGACGGGAAGGAGCGAGATCAACTCCCATATGCATCAGGTCCCGGCTGAACCCAAAACGCTTTTGCCCATCCGGACTGCGAACGGGTTGAGGGACTCATTGCATCTCTCCCACCTGTACGCCACCCGGCGCCAGCTTGACGTCCTTGCTGGGCCCCCGTTGTGGAACCGCGTTAGTGCAA
>JBGOYQ010000107.1:0-4980 GCA_041479735.1 Anaerolineae bacterium
CCCGTTGCGCGCCTTCGTCGCATTCGGGTTTCGCCTAGATCAGGTGGTTCGTGGTGCTGTAGCCGCAGGCTTTAGCCTGCGCTGGCGCACCCTGAAGGGTGCGGCCACACAGTCGTTTCTTGGCCTGCGCTGGCGCACCCGAAGGGGAGCGGCTACATCGACATCCCCACGCGCTACGGCAGGTAGTACGTCATCTTCTGCATGTGCAGGACGGGATCGATGTATTGGACGTGGATGTGCGGCGGCACGGAAATCGACGTCGGCGCGTAGCACAGGATCGAGTGGATCCCCGCTTCGACCAGCTGGTCCGTGACCTCTTGAGCCGCCGCGGCCGGCACGGTCAGCATGGCGATGCGAATCTGGCGACGGCGGATGTCTTCCACCATTGACAGCGTCCCCAACACGGTCAACCCGCCGACCCGCTTGCCAATCTTGGTGGGATCATTGTCATAGACGGCGGCGATGCGGAAACCGCGGTCGAGGAAGCCGCCGTAGTTGGCCACGGCACGGCCCAGGTCACCGACGCCGATCAAGCTCACGTCCCACACCTTGTCGACCTTGAGGATGCGGCGGAGCTGTTCGACCAGGAACTTAATGTTATAGCCGGTCCCCTGTTTCCCGAACTCGCCGAACTGCGACAAGTCCTTGCGAATCTGCGCCGAGGAGATGCCCAGCCGCTCGCCCAGCTCCTGGGAAGAGGTGACCTCCTTCCCTTCCTGGCCCATCTGCGTTAGCGCCCGCAGATACACGGGCAGTCGGCCGACGACGATATCCGGAACGGCGGGTGCGGCCATAAGCTCCTCCGGCACAGTTCGTAGTAAGTGGGTAATCTAACACAGCTAAACCGTATGTGCAAACTGTCGCAATGCGAGACCGACCATACCCGGCAGGTATAATGACGCCGCGCCATTGCGCCGAGCGGGGCACGCATGTTCCTGGATGAAGCCCATATACAGGTCTCCTCAGGTAAGGGCGGCGACGGTGCCGTCCACTTTCGCCGCGAGAAGTACGTGCCGCACGGCGGCCCCGACGGCGGCAATGGTGGCCGCGGCGGTCACGTCTACCTGGAAGTCTCCTCGACGCTCAACACACTGTCCTTGTTTCGCCACCAGACCCGCTTCCATGCCCAGGACGGGCAGGCGGGCGCCCGCAGCGACCGCACCGGCAAGGAAGGCGAAGACCTGACCCTCCTGGTGCCTCCGGGCACCGTCGTGCGGGACGCGGATCGCCAGGAACTGGTGGGAGACTTGACGGCCGCGGGCCAGCGCCTGCAGGTTTGTCGCGGCGGGCGGGGTGGGCGCGGCAATGCCCGCTTCGCCAACTCGCGCAACCAGGCGCCCCGCGTGGCCGAGAGGGGTGAGCCGCCTCAAGAGCGGCACTTGGACCTGGAGCTGCGGCTCATCGCCGACATAGGCATCATCGGCGTGCCCAACGCCGGCAAGTCCACATTCCTGGCCGCCGTCACTAACGCGCTGCCCAAGATCGCGGAGTACCCGTTTACGACGCTCGAACCCAATCTGGGCGTGGCCGAGCTGGGGGAGAGACGCGCGCTCGTCCTGGCCGACATCCCCGGCCTGATCGAGGGCGCGCATGCCGGGGTGGGCCTGGGGACGGCCTTCCTGCGGCACATCCAACGCACGCGGGCCCTGATTCATCTGGTCGACGGCAGCGCGCCCGACCCCGTGGCCGACTTCTCGCAGGTCAATGCCGAGTTGGCGCTCTTTGACGAACGGCTCAAGGACCGGCCGATGGTGCTGGGGGTCAACAAGATCGACTTGCCCGATGTCGTTGCGCGGCGTGCTGCGCTGGAGGAGGCCTTCACGCGCTTGGGCTACCCCCCTTTCTTCCTCTCAGCGTTGGCGCGCAGCGGGGTGCGTGAGCTGTTGCAGGAAGCCGAACGCAAGATGCTGGCAGTCCAGCAGCTGCCCGTCGAGCCGGCCATGCCGGTCTATCGCCCAGAGCCGGATCCGAGCGACTACTCGCTGTCGCGCGACCCGGACGGTACCTGGCGGATCACAGGCGAGGCGATCGAAAGAGCGGCCAAGATGACCTATTGGGAGTACGACGAGGCGGTCCGGCGATTCCAGCGCCTGCTGTCGCGCTTGGGCGTTGAAGCCGCCCTGCGGGAGGTCGGTGTGCATGCCGGCGACAGCGTGCGCATCGGGGAGTTCGAGCTCGAATGGCAGGATTGACCGGTGTCTTCGGGGGCACGTTCGACCCGCCCCACCTGGGACACTTGGTCCTGGCCGACGAGGGGCGGGCCGCCTTCGGCCTGTCGCGCGTGCTATTCGTCGTGACCGGTCAACCCCCGCACAAGCCGCACGAGCCCATCACGCCTCTCGATGCCCGTCTGGCGATGGTTGAAGCCGCCATCTCCGACAATCCAGCGTTCGTCATCTCGCGGGCGGACATCGATCGCCCTGGGCCGCATTTCGCGGTTGATACGCTGCGCTGGCTCGCAGGACGCGATCCCGAGTCCTCCTTCGTCTACCTCATGGGGGCCGACTCGCTGCGCGACCTGCCCACCTGGCATACGCCAGGTGGATTTGTGGCCGCGTGTTCCTTCTTGGGCGTGATGCGCCGGCCCGACGTTGAGCCCGACATGACCGCGCTCGAGTCGCAGTTGCCCGGACTGTCGGCCAAGGTTCGGTACTTCGACGCCCCATTCGTCGGCATCTCCGCCCACGACATCCGCGCCCGCGTACGTAGTGACCGGCCTTACCGCTACCTTGTCAGCCAAGGCGTCGCCGACATCATCGAACGACAGGGTCTCTACCGTTGAGTCTTCTGTTCGACAGCTCCTTCTTCGCTGCCGCCCTCTCTCATTTGGCGGTCGACCTGCTCAACGCGGAACGGCCGGTCTTGCTGGCCGCCCTGAGCGGACCTCTAGGCCTGACCAACGCGCTCATCGGCTTGATCAGCATGGGTTACACGCTGAGCGGCTCGGTGTTCCAGCCCGTGTTCGGATTGATGGCCGATCGACTCGGTGCCCGCTGGCTGGCCGCCTTTGGCCTGGCGTGGTTGGCTGCCATGTTTGCACTGGCGGTCCTCGTGCCCGGGAACGAGGCCTTGATCTTCCTCGTGCTGGGCGGGGTCGGATCGGCCAGCTTCCATCCGGCCGGGGCGATGGAGGCGACGGCCATTGGCCGGGCTCAGATCGTGCGACGAGAATCCACCGCCGCCTCACTGTTCTTCTTGTTCGGCCAAGTTGGTTACACGGCCGCCCCTGCCATCGGTGGCCCGATCATCGACCGCTGGGGACCGGCCGGTCTGGCACTGCTCGTCCCGCTGACGATCCCGATTGCCATCAACGCCGGACTGCGCTTCAAGCCGAGCCTACCCGCCGCGGGCGACGACTCCAGGGCACCGAACCGCTCGAAACCCGGCGCCTTCCCGTGGCTGGCGGTTGTGTCGTTCGCCAGCGTGGCGTTGCTGCAGTCCTGGGCAACCAGCAACCTGACGACGTTCCTCCCCAAGTACTACAGCGACATGGGGTATAGCGCGACCTTGTACGGGGCGATCGCGGCCGTGTTCATGGCGGGGACGGCGATCGGGGGCGTGGCTGGTGGGTGGCTGGGGGATCGCGCCGACCGCCGCGTGATCACCTGCACGACGATGGCGCTGGCGGCCGCTCCGCTTCTGCTGTTCCCATCCTTCGGCGCGACCGGCTGGGCCTTCGGGCTGTCTTTCCTGGCGGGATTGCTGACCGGCGTGTCTTACAGCCTGATCGTCGTCACCGGCCAGTCGTTGCTTCCCGGCCGGCCGGGTGTGGCCTCCGGCCTGGCGCTCGGATTCATCTTCGCCAGCGGGTCGATCGGCACGCTGATAAGCGGCATCCTGGCCGACCGCTCGGGTTTCGGTGCAGTGTTCGCAACGACGGCCGTAATTTGCGTGCTGGCGGCGTTGATGAGTCTGTGGATGCCCAATCCACACGGGACCCCCGGCCGCGAGACAGCGCTGACGACGGCAGGTATCTAGCTCTCGCACCCAAGCATGTCCGGCTCCGGAGGCATCATCGATGTGGTCATTGTGACTGAGTCCCGACGACTACCTTGATGAGTTGGCTAACCCGGTTGGATCCCTTCCGCGCGACTCTCTAGCAGGCAGCGGGAAAGACCCTTTTCCACCTTCACCCCCGGACCCCGTCTCCGCGGCCAGCAGGTGGCAGGATGAAGGGCCATTGCGGAGAGGGGGTGGAGGATCTGGGGGATGGGGGCTGACTCAAAAGCCCGTGTAATTGTGAAGAGTGGGGCCGGCCCGCGTGAATCGCGTCGCAATTCCCAGTCCCGGCCCAATCCGATAACAGTCGCGGCCATAAAGTGGGGAGCTGTCCCATCGGTTTGACCTTTTGGGACAGCCCCCTCTTCCCCCGTAACTTCCACCCCTCTCCGCCAAGACCCTACATATTGACACCGGCTGTCCGCGGAGAGGGGGCCGGGGGTGAGGTGGAATAGCCCCTTTGTTGGCAACCTGTTAGTGTCGCGTGTCGCAAGTTTGTGGATCAATCGCGTCTGGCGAGCTCTCGACTGGCAGCTTCATGGCCGCGCCATCGGAGCCCGCCGAATCGGGGCGGTCGGCCTTCACCCCCGCCTCCTTGAGTTCCTCCACCCCTCTCCGCCATGATCGGCTATGTCGACGGCACCTACGCGGCGGAGAGCCCCGGAACTTCGCTCGGGGTGCTTCGCGAGGGGCAGGGGATGAGGCCGAAGGCCTCGCAAAGTGCGAAGGACTGCCTCATCCATTCTCCTGGACGGGATACTAGAGTTCGGCGATGGTCGACCCCATGGGGCCTACATCGTATCCGGGGAGGGCCAGGACGGCCTGCCGGAACGCCGGCTCTTGGAGCAGATCGAGGAGGGGCTTGAGGATGGGCGCCTCGAAATACTCGCGGGGGACGACCAGGTCGTAACGTTCGTCGAACAGGTGGACGAACTCCAGGCCCAGGGCATCGGCGGCGGCGCGAATCCCGAGGCCGCAATC
>JBGOYQ010000108.1:0-4976 GCA_041479735.1 Anaerolineae bacterium
CGTGCAGGTCGCGCCGGAGGACTGCACCGGCTGCGGCGCCTGCGTCTACGTGTGTCCGGCGTACGCTAAGGACGACAAGGGGCAGAAGACCGACCGCAAGGCCATCAACATGGCGTCCCAGGCGCCGATCCGAGAGCAGGAAGCGGCCAACTGGGAGTACTTCCTGAGCATGCCCGATCCGGATCCGCGCCAGGCCAATCGGTTCACCGTCAAGGGATCGCAGTTCCTGCCGGTCATGTTCGAGTTCTCGGGCGCCTGCGGAGGCTGCGGCGAAACGCCGTACCTCAAGCTGTTGACGCAGCTCTTCGGCGACCGGGCGTTGATCGCCAACGCCACCGGATGCTCGTCGATCTACGGTGGCAACCTGCCCACGACGCCATATGCGCCGCGCGCCGACGGGCGCGGGCCGGCCTGGTCGAACTCGCTCTTCGAGGACAATGCCGAGTTCGGTATGGGAATGCGCCTGACGGCCGACAAGCTGAACGCCCATGCGCGTGACCTGCTGCTGCGCTTGAAGGACAAGGGGCCGGCGGGACTGGTCGACGGCATCCTGAATGCCGACGTGTCCACGCCGGAGGCGATCGATGAGAACCGTGTGCGGATCGACGCGCTGCGGACGCATCTGCACGGCCTGAAGGACCCGGAGGCGGCGCAGCTGCTGAGCGTGCTCGACTTCCTCACGCCGCGCTCGGTTTGGATCGTGGGCGGCGATGGCTGGGCGTACGATATCGGCTACGGCGGCCTCGACCATGTCCTGGCCTCCGGGCGCAATGTCAACGTGCTGGTTCTGGATACCGCCATGTACTCCAACACGGGTGGCCAAATGTCCAAGGCGACGCCGCGGGCGTCGGTGGCCAAGTTCGCCGCCGCCGGCAAGGACATGCCTAAGAAAGACCTGGGGGCGATCGCCATGACCTATGGCAACATCTACGTCGCCCAGATCGCCTATGCTGCCAACATGACCCAGGCCGTGCGGGCCTTCAAGGAGGCCGAGGCCTACCCCGGCCCGTCGATGCTCATCGGCTACAGTCACTGCATCAACCACGGCATCGACATGTCGACCGGAACGGAGTTGCACAAGGATGCGGTCGACAGCGGATTCTGGCCGCTCTACCGCTACGACCCGACGCTGGCTGCCCAAGGCAAGAATCCGCTTCAGCTCGACTCGAAGGTCCCGACCAAGGACGTCGAGGAGTTCATGTACAAGCAGACTCGCTTCCGGGCCCTGCGTCAATCGGACCCGGCGCGAGCCGAGATGCTGCTTGGAGCGCTGCGCAAGGACGTAGCTTCCCGCTGGAAGTTCTACGAGCAGATGGCTAATTTGGACCTGTAATGGTTACCCCCACCCAACCCTCCCCTTGAGAGCGGGAGGGCGAGGAGGCGGCCCGCGCTTGACGTCGGCGACCGGACCGGTATAATCCGGCCACAATTCAGGGGCGCAACAGCGCCCGAAGATGTGCGCGGAGCTCAGTACTTCGGGTTGACCTCGGCAGAGAGCCGCCGGATGGTGCGAGGCGGTGAGCAACCGGTAGGAATCCTCTCCGCCCTGCCGCGAGGCACATCGCGCCCGAAGGGACGGCGACAGCCGTCGTAAGGGCGACGGGTTCGCCCGTTAGCGCGAATCGAGGCCGTCCCAAGCGGGGCGGCAAACGCAGGTGGCACCACGGGCGCCCCCTCGTCCTGCGGATGAGGGGGCGCTGCTATTGTCCCTGCGGGAGGCTGAGCATGCACGACATCCAACTGATCCGGACGGAGCCTGACCAGGTCAAGCGGGCGCTGGCGCGCCGGCATATCGACCCGCCGGTCGATGCCATGTTGGCCCTGGACGCCGAGCGCCGAAGCCTGCTGACCGAGGTGGAGACATTGAAGGCCGAGCGCAACCGGGTCTCCAAGGAGATCGGGAAGATGAAGGCCGCCGAGGAGCGGGAGGCGCGCATCGGTGAAATGCGGGCGATGGGCGAGCGGATTGAGGCACTGGATGCGAGTGTGCGCCAGGTGGATGAGTCGTTGCACCAGCTATTGACCTCGACGCCCAACCTGCCCGACCCGAGCGTGCCGGACGGGGAGGATGAGCGCGGCAACATGGTTGTTCGCCAAGTCGGCTCGCCGAAAACGTTCGACTTCGAACCCAGGCCACATTGGGACTTGGGGCCGGCCCTCGGCATCCTCGATTTCGATCGCGGGGTCAAGATCACTGGGTCACGGTTCTACGTCCTCAGCGGCGCCGGCGCGCGGTTGCAACGTGCGCTCATCGCCTGGATGCTCGACCTGCATGCGCGACAGGGTTACCTGGAGAAGTACCCGCCCTTCATAGTGCGCGCACAAACGTTGTTCGCCGCTGGGCAGCTCCCGAAATTCCAGGACAACCTGTACCGGGATGCCGAAGAGGATCTGTGGATGGTCCCGACGGCCGAAGTGCCGTTGACCGGTCTGCACATGGACGAGATCCTCGAGGCCGAGACTCTGCCGCGGCACTACACCGCCTACACGCCCTGCTTCCGGCGAGAGAAGATGTCGGCCGGCCGCGACGTCCGCGGTATCAAACGCGGGCACCAGTTCGACAAGGTCGAAATGTACACGTTCTGCGCGCCGTCGACTTCCGACGTCGAATTGGAGCACATGCTCTCACATGCCGAGGAGACCTGCTCTCAGCTTGGGTTGGCCTACCGGATCGTGCAGCTGTGCACCGGTGACCTGGGCTTCTCGGCGCGCAAGACATTCGACCTGGAGGTCTGGGCACCCGGGTGCGGCGAGTGGCTGGAGGTGTCGTCGGTGTCAAACTGCGGGGACTTCCAGGCGCGGCGGGCGAACGCGCGCTTCCGACCGGAGCCGGGCGGCAAGCCGCAATACCTGCATACGCTCAACGGGTCCGGGCTGGGCCTGCCGCGTACGCTCATCGCTGTGCTGGAGAACAATCAGCAGGCAGACGGCAGCGTGGTCGTGCCCGAGGCGCTGAAGCCATGGATGGGCGGGGTCGATGTAATCACGCCCGAGGCGGCGTTGTAAATGGCCCGATAGTGCCGATACCAACGGAAGGCAGGCCGACGTGCCCAAGAGCGTAGTCGATGTGATCATCACGGTGTTAGCGGCCATCATCATGCTGATCGGCGTGGCCGGGGTCATCCTGCCGGTATTGCCGGGTCTAGTGCTCATCTGGTTGGCGGCGCTCGGCTACGGGCTGCTCGTCCGCTGGGGGACCTGGGGGCCGTGGCTGTTCGCTGCCATCACGCTGACCGGCCTGGCGGGCACGCTGGCGGATATGTGGGCCAGCGGCGCGGGCGCCCGAGTCGTCGGGGGCGCCTCGCTGTGGTCGATTGCCGGCTGGATGCTGACCGGATTCGTCGGGCTGATCCTGGGCGGACCGCTCGGGGGCGTGATCGGGCTGCTGGCCGGCATGTTCCTGCTGGAGTTCTGGCGCCAGCGGAACGCTATGCGCGGCCTGAAGGCCATGGCCGGGACGGCGCTCGGCTATGGGGCCTCGATCGTCATCAAGATCGCTGCCGGGTTGCTGATGATCGGGTTGTGGATCGTCTGGGTGGTCACCAACCACTGAGTCGGCCGCGCGGTCTGGCGGTTCCACCGCGGTTTGACAGGCGCCGGGCTAGAGCCCGGCGCCTGGTTTTCCGGGGGCGGATCGCGCCGAGGGCGGCCGTCTGCGGCTGGCGTCGGCGACTCCACCGGGGTTAAAGGCAATGGACCACAAATGGATTGGAGTCACCACGAATGGATTGGAGTCGCGGTGGGCTAGGTGACTGCCCCACGGCCTCAGGGCTGGAAGTACAACATCCCCATGCCTAGCCGATCGAGGCCTTGCTCGGCCCAGTGCCCGACCACAGTCGAGCGGTCTTCCAGGGCGCGGAACAGGGCCGGGATGGCGGCGGGGTCGTTCGTGGCGGCCAGGGCGCGGACGGCCTCGATGCGGATGGCCGGATTCGAGGATAGGGCGGCCTCGGCCAGTGTCGGGATGGCGCAGGGCCCGGAAGCCGCCAATGCGTCGGCTGCCAGTCGAACCAGGAGCCGGTCGCCGCTGTCGAGAGCCCGTGCCAGATCTGCGATGGCCTCGGACGAGGGAGATTGCCGCAATCCGAGCGCAGCGCACTCGCGGACCGAAGCAGTGTCATCGTGAAGAGCTGCCCGCAGGCAAGCGCTGGCCGCGGGCAAGTCGACTTCCGCCAGGCAACGGGTCGCCCACCACCGTCGATCGGGGTCGGGCGAGCGGGTCATCCGAATCAGGGGATCGAGGGCAATGGAGCCCAGGCGCGCCAGCCCGGGCACGGCGGCCTCGGCCAGGGCATCATCGCCGCTGAACAGATCGACCAGCAGGCACTCGAGCTGGTTCACCCGTCAGTCGCCGGGAGGCGGAACGGGGAGGTCGGCCTCGGCGACACCGATCCACTTGTCCCCCTCGTCGATCAGCATGACCGGGATGTCGTCGCGAATGGGGTACTTCCGCTTGCAATCAGGTTCCTGGCACACCAACCACGAGTCTCGCACCAGTTTGAGCAGGCCTTCCTTGTCGCGCACGCAGTGTGGGCAGCGAAGGATCTCGAGCAGATCGGGGCTGATCATGTCCGTTTCCTCCGGTCTGCGGGCATTCTACCATGCCGATCCGGGCAAGGCGCCGATGGCCGAGGACGCGAAGTGGTGGCAGCCTACTCGGTCTTGGCGCCCTTGGGGAGGTCGGTCCCGGGGCCGTATTCATAGATGGCGCGCCAGGGGAGGTAGTGCGTCTTGATACGGTCGTTGTAGAGGACGGCCCCTTCGCGGCTGACGATGCGGGTCACCAGGATGTCGGCCCCGTCCGCCTGGTAGTCGACCTGCTTGATCTTGCCCTTGGGCAGATCGGGGTTCTCGCGGTACAGCGGCTCGGGCGCGTCGACCACGTTGGTCGCGCCGGTCGTGTTCCAGGTCACGCTGCGACCGTCTTTGGTCGAATAGAACTTCCACTCGAGCGTATTGCCGAAGACGTAGGTCTC
>JBGOYQ010000109.1:0-4945 GCA_041479735.1 Anaerolineae bacterium
CACCTGGAAGGTTTCACCGGTGAGCACGGCCTGATTGACGAAGAAGTCATCTGCCTCGAGCACTATGCCATCCGCGGGGATCAGACTGCCCGCCGAAAGTATTGCGATGTCGCCCGGCACGACTTGCTCGGACGGCAGCGTCTGGGGCTGGCCTCCGCGCAGCAGCTTGGACCGGATCGTGACCTGCGAGCGTAATTTCTCGACCGCGTTGGTGGCGGCGTATTCCTGCACGAAGCCAAGGATCGTGCTGCCGAGGACGATGGCGAGCACGATGCTCGCATCCACCCACTCCCCCACAATGATCGAGACAATGGCGGCAAAGATGAGGATCAGAACCAGCGGGCTCTTGAATTGGCTCAGCAACAGGCGCAAAGCGGTTGCTTGCTGCCGAGCTCCAATGGTGTTCGGTCCGTATTGCTTCAGACGTTCCCCGGCGTCTGCCGCTTGGAGACCGCCGCGGGTGGCATGCAGTGCAGTCAGGACTTGCTCAGGCGCGATGCTCCAATACGCCGCCGGCGCCGCCTCGGCGGCCTGGGCGGCCTGCTGTCCCGCCTTGAGCGGTGTGCTGGAAGAGCGATTAGGGAGGGGTTTCATTGGACTTCTCCGCGGCTCGTCTTGTGATCGCATCGTAGAAGCAGGGGACGCCTCGTGTACCCGCTACATTCTACCTGAGGCACGCGCATTTTCTCGACAACAGTGGCCTGTGCTCCGGGGCCATTGGGAGCGGCTGGCCTCTAACCCTCTGCCACGGATCATGACCCTTCAATTTTGCAAATTCACCGTTCTAGGTGAAAATCAGGAAGCATGTCAGTTGACCCCGCAATGCGCTTTGTGCTAAACTGATTGGCAAGGAAATTCCTCTCGAGATTGTTTTGGGTGGGCATGAAGCGTGGCAAAGTTATCTCGACGTGATTTTTTGAAGGGCTCGACAAGCCTTGCGGCGGGTTCGGTCCTCGATCGCTGGTTCAGGCCGCTGCCCGCCGCCGCTGCGGCGACGCAAGGTTTCCCCTCGGTCTCCGTTGCGGACGGCTCTTCCGAAGATACGCCGGCCCAGATCTTGCAGACTGCCCTCGCCGGTCTGGGTGGCATCGGCAGGTTCGTGAAACCCGGCCAAACGGTCGCTATCAAGCCTAACGCGACCTGGGCCTATCCGCCTCACACGGCCTCTTCCACCGACCCCGATTTCCTGACCGCCCTCATTCAAGCCGTGCGAGATGCCGGAGCGGGGCGCATCATCGTTATGGACCACTGCTCGATCGAACCCGGTGCGGAACCCGCGGTGCGCATATCGGGCATCGGCAAGGTAGTGAAAGACATGGGGGTCGAGAGCCTCTTCCCCGATCGTTACGACGCTCCGCCCTCGACATACACAAAGATCAATCTGCCGAATGGGCGGGCCAACCAAAGCATTGGAGTCATCAAAGCCGCTGTGGAGGTGGATGTCCGCATCAACCTGGCCGTCGCCAAGACCCACAACGTGGCCGCGGTGACCATGTGCCTGAAGCACATGATGGGTTTCTTGCAGCAACCCGGGCGGCTGCACTCCAATCTGGAGCAGGGCATCGCCGACTTGAGCACGCCCTCCTCCCCTGTGCAGGCGCAGCTTCATATCCTCGAAGCGATTCGTGTGCGCATGCCGCATGGCAGCTATCGAGTGTGCGCGGGCCCTGAGACCGACCTCACCCATCCACAGATCGTTGCACGGCGCAACATGGCCATCGCCGGCACGGACCCGGTGCTGATCGACGCGTTTGGCTGCGTCCATCTGTTCGACATGCAGCCGCAGGAATTGGCGTACGTGCTGCGCGCCCACGAGTCTGGCTGCGGAGACATCGACGTGGATGCAGCCCTGGCCGACGGGCGCATCCGGCGATTCCCCGTCGGGGCGTCGAGCATTGCTACGCCGGCGGCTGCCGTCCAACCTGCGGGCAATCCCGCGAGCGTACCCGCGAGCGGCGCTCCGCATTCCCCCGCCTCAAGGCCGACCGCGGTTTATCTTTCGGATTCGGGGCCGGTTGGCGGTTCGCTCGCTGCGGCACCGGCCGAGGTGAGCTCTTCGGCCCCGGGCCAGGTGATCGCCCCCGACCCCCTCTTGAAGTTCGCCCTCATCCCCGTGGCTGCTGTCTTGACCGGCCTCGGCCTGGCGATCCTGAATCGCATGCGGCGCAGACTCCCGGCCGGTGGTCACACAGAGACTTCAACCCCGCAAATCCCTCCAGGGGACTCGACCTCCGATGAAGGCCGCGACTAGGCCGCGACTTCGATCGACCGGGTTTTCAGACCGGCTCGCCCGCCGCCTGGTGCAGTGGGGTTTCCTGCTGCTCTTTCTTTTCCCGCTCTGGCCTCTAATCTACCGACGCTTAACCGCCCAGCTCGCCTTCGACTACGCATCCTGGCTGTTGCCGTGGGATCCGTTGCTGGCCCTGGGCAATCTACTGGACCGCAACATATCCGCGCTGGCCATCGGAGAGCCGCTGCTTCTGCTGGCCTTCAGTCTGTGGTTGGGCCGCGCGTTTTGCGGTTGGATCTGCCCGCTTGGCACCGTGACCGATCTGGTGCGGCCGCTGGCCTTCTGGCATCGCAGAAGAAAATCTTCGCGAGGTCGCGCGGACGGCGCGCGCAACAGCCGCCTGCGCTACCTGGTGCTGGCCGTCGCCCTGGGTGGTTCGCTGCTATCGATAAAGCTGCTTGGGCTGCTTGATCCGCTCGTCATTTTCAGCCGCGCGGCGACGGCCGGCGTCGTCAACTTTCTGGGCAGTCAGCAAGCTTTCGAGCGCGGCGGTCTGACCTACTTCTCAGTCCTCTTCATCCTCATTCTGCTTATGGAGGCATGGCGGCCGCGCTTTTGGTGCCGGCATCTCTGCCCGCAGGGCGCGCTGCTCAGCCTGGTGTCCCGCTTCAGCCTGCTGAACCGGCGCGTCAGCCCCGTTTGTAATAACTGCGTCCTGTGCCGGGGCGCCTGCCCTATGGACGCCATCCCCCGCGATGCTCACAACACCGACTACAGCGATTGCACATTCTGCCTGGAATGCGAATCAGCCTGCCCCCTCAACGGCATCAGTTTCGGCTTCGGCGGGCTGGCGCTGGCTGCGTGGCAGCCTTCGGCGCAGACCAACGCCGTGGGTAAGATTGACCGCCGCCAGGGAGAATATGTTGCCGCCTCCTCTGCCATTCCCGGCGAGGTGCCCTCCAGGCGTCAATTCCTGCAGGGCATGGTCGCTGCGGCAGCCGGTTTGGCGATCATGCCCCTCGTCCACATCGATGGTCGTCCTGCGCCTCTGCGCCCTCCAGGCGCCTTGCCCGAGGCCGATTTCCTGAATGTGTGCATTGCCTGCCAGGAGTGCATTCGCGTCTGCCCCACGCATGGGCTGCAAGCCGCCTTCCTGCAGACCGGACTGAGCCGGCTCGGGATGCCGGTGCTCATGCCGCGCGTGGGCGCGTGCTCACTGGGGCTGAGCTGCAACCATCTCTGTGAACAGGTCTGCCCGGTGGCCGCGATCCTGCCTGTCGATCACAAGAAATTCCAGATCGGCATCGCGCAGGTCGATCACTCGTTGTGCCTGGCATGGGATCAGGGCGTGAAGTGCCTGGTGTGTGTGGAAGCCTGCCGATATCAGGCAGCCATCCCTCGCCATGGCAAGGTGACCATTGTCGCGGACAACTGTGTCGGCTGCGGTTCTTGCGAAAGCGGCTGCCCCGTTGCGGGCGCGGCCATTCACGTTCTTGCCCCCGGTTCTTCAACGATATAGAAAAACGGCGCCGTCTTTCCCGACCAGGATGAGGTCGCTGCCCGCCGTGAGCGGACCCTGGGCGATCCAATCCCCCGAGTTGAGTTCGCCAAGCAGTTTCCCCGAGTGCGGATCTACGGCGAACACGCGCGGATCTCCGCTTGTCGTCACATACAGCCGGTCTTTGAAGAGGGCCGGGGTTTCAGTCAGCGGATGCTCGAAGGGCAAGCTCCAACTTGGGCTGCCGTCCGAGAGCCGGACCGAAGCCAATACCTGGCCGCTGGAGGCAACCACGAGCTGGTCATTCAACACGAGCGGGTCCGCGAAGATCGCATCCGGAGTCGAGTAACGCCAGTACTGCCCACCCGTTTCGGCGTCCAGGGCGTAGATGCGCCCATCGCCTGAACCCACGAAGAGCCGTCCACCTGCCAAAGCAGGCACGGTCTCAACGGCCCCCTGCGTCAAAATGCCTTGAGGCCAGATCCGCTCACCCGTCGAAGCGCTCAGCTTATACAGGCCGCCGTCGTTCGCACCGACATATACGGCCTGCTCAGTCACCAGCGGAGTGACGTGCAAGGCCGAGCCGATGTCCGCTTTCCAAACCAGTCCAAGGCTGCCGCGATCCAGAGCGTACAGCGATCCATCGTTGGAGGGACAGAACGCCAGTGCGGCGGTCAGGGCTGGCGCGGCATAGACGGCTCCCTTGGTCAGATATCGGCCCAGCTTCTGCCCTGATCCGGCGGCATACACATAGATCGATCCGTCTTCGGCGCCCACCCAAACCTGGTCTGCATCCGCGGCGGGCGGCGAAACGAGGGCCGCGGGCGCATCGGCCTGCCACAGCACCTGGCCGGAGGTTTTGTCCAGCGCGATCAGGTGACCACCCGCGTAGACCACGAAGATCCTGCCCGCCGCGACGGCTGCGCCGATCGGCTCAGCCTGCATGGGCGTGACCAGCCATGCCAGGTTCAGGGACAACCCGTCTTGCGGCCGGGTGGTCAGTCCGGCGAGAGCCTTCTTTATCGCCTCGTCCCCAGGCTTCAGGGTGATCGCGTGCTGCAGCACACTGGCGGCCGATCGGTCGCGTCCCTGAGCGGCCAGGGCCATGCCCAAGCCGCCAAGCAGCTCAGCGTTGTTGGGGTCGGCGTTCAGCGCCTGGCGATAGGTGAGCACCGCCTCCGGCAGTCGACCCTCGGCGACATACTGTTCAGCCTGGG
>JBGOYQ010000110.1:0-4919 GCA_041479735.1 Anaerolineae bacterium
ATGCCGAAGATTTTGGTCGTGGACGATGAACCGAGAATCGTGCGTCTGGCCAACGACTATCTGGCGCGGGCCGGCTACAGCGTGTCTACGGCCGCCAACGCAGCAGACGCGTTGGCGGCCGTCCGCACGGATAAGCCGGATCTGATCGTGCTCGACTTGGGCCTGCCCGACCAGGATGGGCTGGACGTCACCCGGGCAATCCGGCGCGAGTCGGACGTTCCGGTCATCATGCTCACGGCGCGTGGGGAAGAGTCGGACCGACTGGTCGGCCTCGAGCTGGGCGCGGACGACTACATGGTCAAACCATTTAGCCCCAAGGAGCTCGTGGCGCGCGTCCGCGCCGTCCTGCGACGGTCGGAGGGCATTGGCGGCGCCGCCAGGCAGGTTCTTAACATGGGTGACATGTCCATCGACGTTCCCAAGATGCAGGTGACCATCGCCGGCCGCCAGGTCGAGGTCACCGCGACCGAATTCCAGCTCTTGGCCGCCCTGGCCCGCCAGCCCGGCCGGATCCTCACGCGCTCGCAGCTGCTCGACGCCGTGCACGGGGTGGCGTTCGAGTCGTATGAACGGGCCATCGACGCGCACATCAAGAATCTGCGGCGCAAGATCGAGCCGGATCCGCACGAGCCGCGCTATATCCTGACCGTCTACGGGGTCGGCTACAAGCTGGCCGAGGCATGACCCCTTTCGAACAGCTACCCCACCGCCGGATGCCTCATCATCGACCGCGCTGGTGGCCCGAGGACGAGGACTGGCCGCCACGTACGCCAGTCGGCCTGCATCGCTGGCAAGGCATGCGGCGGATGGTCCTGGGGCGGGTCGCGGCCGTGTTCCTGGCTCTCCTGATGCTAGGCGGGGCGGGTTGCGCCGGGACGCTTTGGCTGCTGGGATGGATCACCGGCCAGACGCGCGGCTTCGAGCTTCCCCCCTGGGCGCTGATCGTGCTATGCGTGGTGATCCTGGCGACCTTGTTGCCGGGCTTCCGAGGCGTGGCGCTGCCCCTGCGTGACCTGATCGATGCGGCCGGGCAAGTCGAGGCCGGCGATCTCTCCGTTCGACTGCCGGAGCGCGGCCCGCGCGAGCTGCGAGCCCTGGCGCGGGCATTCAACGCGATGGTCGAGCGGCTCAAGACGACCGAGGCCGTGCGGCGCGATCTGCTGGCCGACGTCACCCACGAGCTGCGCACGCCCGTTGCCGTGATCCAGGGCAACCTCGAAGCGATGCTCGATGGCGTCTATCCGGCCGACGCCGAGCACATCACGCCGGTGCTGGAGGAGACGCGCGTTATGTCGCGTCTGATCGATGATCTGCGGACGCTATCGCTGGCGGAAAGCGGCGCGCTGGAGCTTCATCCCGAGGCGACCGATCTGGGCGTGCTGATCGGCGAGGTGGTCGCATCCTTTCGGGCTCAGGCGGATCAGGCCGGCGTTTTGCTGCGGCCCGAAGTGCCGGCTTCACTGCCGCTGCTCGAAATTGACCCGGTGCGTATTCGGGAGGTCCTGGCCAACTTGACGGCCAATGCACTGCGGCACACCCCTCAAGGCGGCTTGGTAAGCCTCACGGCTGCCTTCGAGCCGCGTGCGGAGAGGATGGTCGTCTGCGTGATCGACAATGGCTCAGGGATCACGGCCGAGGACATGCCGTATGTCTTCGACCGATTCTTCAAGTCACGTGGATCGGTCGGCCGAGGGTTGGGGCTGGCGATCGCTAAGAACCTCGTGCAAGCTCACGGCGGTAAGATCGAGGCGGAAAGCAGCCCCGGCTCGGGCACCACGATGAGGATCTACCTCCCAGCCAGGCCGACCGCCTGACCGGTTGCCCTCACCTCGCCCCAGCCCACCGCCCTCGAGGTGGTCGACGCTTGGCCCCGTCCGCCAGTTCAATCCCTCATTGCCTTGATGGAGGTTGTCCCGTCGGCTCCGGCAGCCGGAAGGCTAGCCTGGAGGCGTAAAGGGCTGATTGTTCGCCAGCTTGTGATGGCGCGGTTGGAGGCTGAACGGCCGCAGAGGGGCTTGTGGGCCAATGAACGATTTCGGTGAGGGATTGCTGTTGAGAGGCTTCTTGCACTCGCAAAAAGACGTCGACTCGGGACGTCGCGATGAGAGCAGGAGAGGGATGCTAGCGGGTCGGACGCCGGCGAGCCGCCCCTCCGGTCTGGCTCGGCTCACCCTGCTGAATGATCATTCCGGCGAACAGGATCATTCCCACAAATAGAATAACAATTTCCATGTCGTGCAATCCATCCCGGACCGAGGCGGACGTCTACTTCGACCCCGAGGCAAGGGATGGCTCGGGGGCCTCGAACCTGAGTTCATCCTAGCGCAGGACAGCGCCCGCGGGCACGAGCTGCAAGGAAACCGTAAGGGTCGGCAAACAGGCGGCACCTCCTGGCTGTCGCCGAAGGTCCGGGGAATCTCGGGGGTCCGCTGTTGGCGTTCGGGGATGTGGGAACAGGCCGGGCAGCGCCCGACGGGTTACTGCCGAGACGGGGTCGGCGTTGCGTTCGCGGCGGGCGGCCAAGGGATAGGCACCCCTTGGGAGTAACCGTGCTTCTCGGCTGTAAACAACCTGGCAGTCGAGGGCTGACTGCAGCCGGCCTCATCGTGCAGCACGGCCAACGGCACCCACGGATTGACCGCCGTCACTACTTGCTGGCCGGACTGGCACAACCAGGCCTCGATCAGGTAGCCGCGGTTATCGTCCTCGGTCATGTAGACCTCGTTCCAGCTGATCGTGACTTCCGACCCCGAGCGGTTGGCATGCGCGCCCGTCGGCGGCTTGTATAGATCCGAAAGGGGAAGCAACGTGGTACGTTGTTGAACGGAGAACACGTCCCCATTCAGCTTAAGGAGTGAGGTGTTCACCCAGCAATTCCAGACGAAGTACCAGGGGTGGACGTAGACCCACGAGCCATCCAGGTTCCGACCGAGCACCGTGACGACATTGTCCGGATAGAGCCCCCACTCATACAGATAGGCCGCACCCGGCCCGTAGCGACAGTTGGCCTGCTCCAGGACGTGGCCGCGCAGCTCGGGTGTCGCCGTCGGTGTCGGCGTACGGCTGGGCGTCTGGGCGATCGTCGGGGTGAAGTTGGAGGTTGGGGTCCATGTCGCCGTGGCAGAGCTCGTCGGAGTAGGAGTATCGGCCGGAGTCGGGAAAGAAGTCCGTGTCGCGGTTGAGGTGGACGTAACCGTGGGCGTCAAAGTTGCGGTGGGCATCGGTGTCGCCCGATTCGACCAGGCGATGCCCAGACCGAACCCAGCAGCCAAGAAGAGCAGTGCAAACAAGACGATCGTGATGAACCATCGACGCATGCTGAGGATTGTTGCGCCGATCTCTTGTCCACGCAAGGCTGGGAAGCGGCCCTAGGCCGGCCTCCGCAGGCACCTGCCGTAAATCGGATGCCCCGAGTGTACTGCCCCTCGGTGGATTTGGGCGCGCCGAGCAACTGGGGTGCAGCTAGTTTCGAATGATGGCATTAGGTGTCGACCGCTGCGCGGCGGGTCAATCCACGCCGGCCACGAAACCCGATCGATCGGGTCGCGACCGCGGGGCACCTCAGCGTTACGAAGTGTGCCATTCGGCCGGCTCGAACGGGCCAAGGCTGAGGTTGGACCAGCCCTCATTCAACGAAACCAGGGCAGTCGACTGCGCTCCTCGCCGGGTTTGAACGGCCGCAGGCTGAAGGCGGACCAGACCTCATTCAGCGAGACCAGGGTGATGAACTTGAGGTCAGCCTTCCGGAGTTCCTCCCAACCTTTGTCGCGCGTCAAGTCGGTCTGGATCTTCGAACTCCCTTTCGGGAAGCAGATCCAAAGCAGGCTGATGGGCTTGAGCGACTGGATGGCCTTGGGGGCGAGCTTGTCGAACTCGGTCTTGTCCTTCACGAAGATCTGGACCCAGTCGAAGGATCCCTGAAGAATGTGACCGATCTTCACCCCATCCGGAAGCTGCCCGAATTCTTGCATGAAACCTTCGGGTGGATTGACGATCGCGGCCCGCATGCCAGGCTTGATCTTAAGCTTGCGCGCGAGAGCGCCCTCCGGCATGGATCGATCACCTCCTTGACGGCTATGCCCCGTGCGTGGTCGCAGACTCCGTTGATCATGCCTTGCGTTCTAGGCGACGGGGCTTCGGCCGGTCCAGGGCGTGCCGCAGGCCAGGCTCAAGTTGACAGTTCGACCGCGTAGGTGATCGCAACCGTCGGTCGCAACGTCACGTAAACCGAGCAGTACTTCTCTTGGGCCAGCTCGATCGCCTTCCGGACCCGGTCTTCAGACAGGTCCTGACCGTGTAGGCGGTAGGTGATGAGGATCGATCGAAACTGCCAGGGTGGCGCCTCGTCGCGGCGACACTCGGCGGACACCTCCAGTCGTGTGACCTGCTTGCGCTGCTTCTTCAGTATCGCCGCCACGTCCCAGGCGATGCATCCGATCAGACTGAGGGGTAGCAGATCCGCCCCGGCCGCACCGTTGGGCTTGGCCATCACGATAGGGAAGCCGTTGTGGTCCTTCAGAAGGAAAGCCTGATCGCCAAGCCATTGCGCCGTCACCGTCTCGGATGACATCTGCCCTCCGTAGGAAATCCACACATCACCGGCCTCTCACAATCCGGCGGCGGGGAGCGTCTGTTCGAGGCCCACGAGCTGCGCGGTCCGTGCCCACAGCTGTGCTGCCAGGCGTTCATCATAGGAAAGAGGATCGGATGCGACGGCGCGGCGGTCGAAGAAGTACTTGCCGCTCGCGCCTTCGACGTCGGGCGAGCCGGCTAGATAGACGACCGTGTCCGCGCCCTGCTCTGGTGTCCGCGCGATGAGCCTGATGAACGGACCAGCGAGCGCGGCCAATCGCCCGGCGCCCTTCTGGATGTTCGTGGCGACGAACCCAGGGTGCATCGCGTTGATGGTCACCCCGGTG
>JBGOYQ010000111.1:0-4912 GCA_041479735.1 Anaerolineae bacterium
ACACAAGAACAGGTGCGCGAGGCACTGGCGTTCATCGGTGACCGCAGTCCGGCCGCGTTCGGCGCCGATTTCAATGCCCAGATGGGCAGCCCGGTCGCCACCGCGATCCAGGGCGCCGGGTTCCTCGACCCGTTCAGCTCGCTGGGCATCCAGCCTGTCCCGCTGACCGATCCAGCCGTCGACCCAACTCAACGTATCGACTTTGTTTGGCTGCGAGGTTTATATCCCTTGCGTGCGTGGGTGCCGGATTCCTCGGCCTCCGATCACCGGTTGGTGGTCGTCGAGGTCAAGCCCGGAGGCTAGGCGCACATGCCGGCGGTCGAAGCCTTGCACCTGCACTATGACTTGCACGCCGCTAGTAGGGCCGGAGCCCCACTGGTCGTCCTGTTGCACGGGCTAGGATCGTGCGGGCAGGATTGGGGTCTGCAGCTTCCTGCCCTCACGTCTGGGTACCGCGTCCTCACGCCCGATCTTCCCGGCCACGGCCGATCAAGGCTGGAGCGTCGCTGGCCGACTGTCCCAGGGATGGCAGGGGCCGTGGACGAGCTGCTTGAGAGTCTTGGGGAGGCAGATGCCCACATCGTTGGCCTGTCCCTGGGTGGCGCGGTCGGCCTGCAGCTGGCCGTCGACTACCCCAGCCGCGTGCGGTCGTTGACGGCGGTCAACACCTTCGCGCGGCTGCGCCTCGGTGCAGGCGGTTTCCGGCGTGGGCTGGACCGAAGCTGGCTGGCGCTGACGGGTCACATGGACGTCGTCGGAGAGCGGGTCGCGGCGGGGTTGTTCCCCGGCCCGGAGCTCGAGGCGTTCCGGCGGGCGGCCGCCGCCCGCCTTTCAGGCAACTCCAGCGGTACGTACTTCCGCCTGCTCAGCTCGGTGGCGCGCTTCAACCTGCGCCCTCGGCTGGGCAGCATCCGCGCGCCGACGCTGGTCGTTGCCGGCGAGAAGGACACAACGGTCGCCCTTTCGGCCAAGACCGAGCTGGCCGAGCACATCCCGAACGCGCGCTTGGTGATCGTCCCCGGGTCGGGGCATGCCACGCCGCTCGATGCTGTCGACGCTTTCAATGGACTGCTGCTGGGGTTTCTGGCCGAGGTCGATGGGGCCGGAGCTCGTACGCGCGAACCTTCGAGAAGGGTCGCGCCGGGAGGAGGGTTGGGCGCATGAAGTGGCAAGCCGTGGTGCCGGTACTGATTTCCATCCTGGTGATCATCGCCGTGGCCGTAGTTCAGCGCTACTCGAAGATGCTGGCGGCAATCACGGCGACCATGCCGCTCAACATCCCGCTGTCGCTGTGGGTCGTCGCCGCCGTCAACGGGGGAGACCGTCCTGCCACGGCGCGGTATAGCGACGGGCTGCTGCTCGGCATCGGGCCAACCGTGGTGTTCGTCTTGGCGGCGTGGCTGGCGGCGCGGGCGGGATGGAGGGTGGCGGCGGTCATCGGCGCAGGCTACGCCTCCTGGGGTCTGGCGCTTATCGCCCTTTTCGGAGCGCGGCGGTGGTTGGGGTTATCGTAAGGGTACCCTTCGGGGTGCTTGAACGCTGGCTAAAGCCTGCGGCTACAGATCGATGGGGTTACTCGCTTCTCCCGTAGGAGAGAGGGCCGGGTGTAAGAGCCCCGCCTAGCGCTTGAGCTCGGCGTCGATCACCTGCCGGAACGAAGCCAGTGATTGCGCGCCGACGATCGGCAGGCCGTTGACGAAGAACGTCGGGGTGCCCGTCACGCCCAGGCCGGCTGCATAACGCGCGTCGGCCTCGACCTCCTGGGCATACTTGCCACTGGCCACACACGCCTCGAGCGCGTCGACGTTCAGCCCCAGCTCCTGCGCATACGCCCGGTAGGCGTCTGAGCCCAAGCCGTATTGGCCTCCCAACAGCGCATCGTGGAATTTCCAGAAGGCACCCTGCTCCGCGGCGCAATCCGCCGCCTGGGAGGCGATGGCCGACTCCTGGCTGGTGATGGGAAAGTCGCGGTACACAAAACGAATCTGGTTGGGGTACGCTGCCAGAAGAGGGTAAAGCGTCTCGCGCTGCCACTTCTTGCAGTACGGGCAGTTGAAATCACTGAACTCGATAATGGTGATGGGAGCGTCGGCCGGCCCGATGGATGGATCGTCGTCGGTGCTGACGTTCAATCGGGTGGGAATCGCGCTTCCCGTCGGTTGCGCGGCCGCCAGAGGGGTGGGGGACGGTGAGGCCCGGCCCCAGAGGAGGAATCCCATCGCCAGGCCGGTGACGAACGCCAGTGGAATGAGTGCGGCGTACACATGACGTCGCCGGAAACGAAGTTCCGGCTCTGGGGCCGCGGGGCTTTCCCCGGCCGGCTGGATTTCGGCGTCGGCTGAATTCATGGCGGGATTATAGCATCCGCGTCCCAGCCTCCACCGTGCCATTGTGCGCCCCGGCGCAGGGCGGTATTGCCTTCCGCGTATGGGGCCGTTATAATGCTTGGACTCCGGGCGGTTAGCTCAGTTGGTTAGAGCGTTGCGTTGACATCGCAAAGGTCGTAGGTTCGAGTCCTATACCGCCCACACAACTGATGATCAAATGCGTGGACCGGGACGAGTAGACGGTCAGCGCGCCGCAGAGAGAGGGGATCCATGGCTGGGAGTCCCCTCGGCGCACCCGGCGAAAACCCCCCGCGAGCGTGAGCCGGAAAGACCCGAGCGGGTCGAGTATGGCGAACGGGTAGGCCCCGTTATCGGCCTACAGAGTTGGTCCCCGAGAAGGGATCAATCTGGGTGGAACCGCGCGAGCGCCCGCTCCCGCCCCAGAAGGGCGGGAGCGCTTGTTATGGACCGGCAGGAGGTGCAGCATGGGTGCGGCAGACCAGCAGGCGTACAAAGACTCGGATTTGTACCGGATCCGCCATTCGGCGGCCCACGTGATGGCCCAGGCCGTGATGGAGATGTTCCCGGGGCAGGCCAAGATCGCTATCGGGCCGCCAATTGAGGACGGCTTCTACTACGATTTCGACCTGCCGCGGCCGTTGACCTCGGATGACCTGCTGGCCATCGAGGTGCGCATGCGAGAGATCGTCGCCCATGAGCACCCGTTCGTGCGCAAAGTCCTCTCGGCAGATGACGCCCGGCGGCTCTTTGCCGATCAACCCTACAAACTCGAGTTGATCGATGGGCTGGAGAAGGGTGGCGCCGATGAATATGGTGAAGCCGCGCAGGTCAAGCCGGAAATCTCGATCTACGAGGACGGCTCGTTCGTCGACCTGTGCCGCGGCCCGCACATCGAGCATACGGGCGAGATCAATCCCGATGCGGTCAAGTTGATCAACGTCGCCGGGGCCTACTGGCGTGGCGATGAGAAGAACCCAATGCTCCAACGCATCTACGGCACGGCGTGGAAGACTGCCGAGGAGCTCGAGCAGTACCTGTGGAGACTGGAGGAAGCCAAGCGCCGCGATCACCGCAAACTGGGGCGCGACCTGGATCTATTCAGTGTCAGCGATGACGTCGGCCCGGGCCTGATCCTGTGGCACCCGAAAGGGGGCATGGTCCGGCGATTGGCCGAGGACTATTGCCGCGCGGAACACGAGAAGGCCGGCTACGACTTTGTGTATTCCCCTCACATCGGCAAGGCGAGCCTGTGGGTGCAGAGCGGGCACCTGGACTGGTATCAGGAGAACATGTATGCGCCGCTCAACATCGAGGGGCAGGAGTACTACCTCAAGCCGATGAACTGCCCGTTCCACATCCAGATCTATAAGGGCCGGACGCGTTCTTATAGGGATCTGCCGCTGCGCTTCGCCGAGTGGGGCACGGTCTATCGCTACGAGCGGAGTGGCGTGCTCCACGGGCTATTGCGCGTGCGCGGGTTCACGCAGGATGACGCCCACCTGTTTTGCCGGCCGGACCAGATGCCGGAGGAAATCGACCGGGCGTTGGCCTTCAGCCTGCACATCCTGCGGGCCTTCGGCTTCAACGACTTCCAGGCCTACCTCTCGACCCGCAATCCGGCCAAGGCCATCGGAACGGCTGAGGAATGGGAGGCGCCGACCGAGGCGCTTCGCCGGGCGCTCGAGCGCGCCGGCGTCCCCTATCGGATCGACGAAGGCGAGGCGACCTTCTACGGGCCGAAAATCGACATCAAGCTCAAGGACGCCCTCGGCCGCGAATGGCAGCTGACCACGATCCAGTTCGATTTCAACCTGCCCGTCCGTTTCGGGATGGAATACGTGGGCGAGGATGGCCAGGTCCACCGGCCTAACATGATCCATCGGGCGCTCCTGGGGAGCATGGAAAGGTTCTTCGGCGCGTTGATCGAGAACAACGCCGGCGCATTCCCGGTCTGGCTGGCCCCCGTGCAGACCGTGCTCATCCCGATCGCCGACCGCCATGTCGCCTACGCGCAGCGGGTCGCCGAGCAGCTGCGGGCCGCCGGGCTGCGGGTGCAGGTCGATGAGCGCAACGAGCGAATGAATGCCAAGATCCGAGATGCGCAGCTGCAGAAGATCCCCTACATGCTGGTGGTGGGGGACAGAGAGGCCGAGCAAGGGCAGGTGGCGCTTCGCCTGCGTTCGGGCGAGAATCCTGGCCCGATGGCGCTGGAGGCGTTCCTCCAACAGGCCAGGCAGGACATCGAATCGCACGCTTGACACATCCGCGCAATGCGTCGACGAGGGCCGGGAGCCATCCTGGCCCTCGTCGATTCTGCCGAGGTGACAGAAACGCGAGCGGTGCTTATAATCGAGCCCAGAATCGAGGTGTCGTTGAAGTACAAGCGCATTCACAGAACAATGCTGGTCCTGGCGCTCTCGACCATGCTGTTAGTTAGCTTTTACCCTCGGGACGTTGCGGCCGCATCGGCGAGTCCGGAATCGCCCGCGCAAACCGGGACCGTCGCCGATCCGCCGGGCGAGTCCGACTACCTCTGTCCGCCGCGGCTTCAACTGCGCCACGCC
>JBGOYQ010000112.1:0-4910 GCA_041479735.1 Anaerolineae bacterium
GCAGGAACGCCCGGTAGGAGAGGTCGAGGTCTTCCGTCAGGGTGTCGGCGCTCCAGCCGCCGGCGTCCTCCAGGGCGGCCACGCGCCAGACGCCCCCCGAGCCGTTGAAATTGAACCAATAGCCGCTCAGGCTGCGGGCGAATTGCTCGACCATGAAGTGGGCGTCCAGCCCCAACGACTGGAGGAAGGTCAGCACCGAGTAGTCGCGGTTCAGGTGCCCCCAGCGGGTCTGCACGAAGGCGATGCGCGGGTCCTGGAAGTACGGCAGAGTCTGCTTAAGGAAGTCGGACGGCGGTATGAAGTCGGCGTCGAAAATGGCAACGAACTCGCCCTTGGTGCGGTGCAGGCCGGCGGCCAGAGCGCCGGCCTTGAAGCCCGTGCGGTCGGAGCGATGGATCAGCGCGATGTCGAGCCCTTCCCGGGCCAGCCGGTCAACGGCGAGGTGGGCGATGGCCGTGGTCTCGTCGGTCGAGTCGTCGAGGACCTGAATCTGCAGCAGGTCGCGCGGGTAGTCGAACTGTCCGGCCGCGTCGATGATTCGCTCGGCGACGTACATCTCGTTGTAGATCGGGAGCTGGACCGTGACGCGAGGCCAGGAACTCATGAGTGGGGCCTGCAGCCGGTCGCCGCGCCTTCGCCAGGCCAGGTAGGTGAGGTAGATGTAGTTGAACCCATAGAAGGACAGGACGACGACGACCACCACGTACACGAATGCGACCGGGAGGAAGAGCAAGTTGGACATGTTAGCTCTACTAACTGCAATATGCAGACTGAATCGCCACCTGCCGAGAGGCTCAAGGTGGCAACAAACCCTCATGCTATCGCGCTATGGCAATTCCGTCAACCTCCGTCTGGCCTACGATTGGCGTCTGGGGTAATGGATGAGTGCGGGGGGAATCGGGGCGTTAGACCTTGACGCCCAGCAGCAGGCCAAGTAGGTAACTGACCAGTGCCACGACCATGCCGACGGCGAACATCTCCAGGCCGCTACGCAGCGCCGGGCGGCCGGTGAAGACGGCCCGGCTGGCCCCGACCAGGAAGTGCGCCGCCATGCTGATTAGAATGCCGACCCAGATGGCCGGCGGACCGGTGAACAGCAGGAAAGGCACGATCGGGATGCCTGCCCCAACGCGGTGGCGACTCCGGTGACGAGGCCCTCACGCACGGCGTCCTGGGGCGCCTGGGTATCGATCCCCAGCTCGGAGCGTGCCAGCTGGCTGAGGGCGATCTCCGGATTGCGCATCAGACGGTCGGCCACGGTCGGAGGCCTCCGTGTCGTTCAGCCCGATGCTCATATAGTACCGAACGAGTTCGTCCCGCTCCTCTTCCGGCATCCACGTCAGCTCTGCCTTTTCGAGCCGCAGGTGGTGCTGGCGCACCTCCTGTTCGGAACGCGCCGCCAGGAAGCCGCTGGTCGCCATAGACAGCGAGTCGGCCAGCAGCCCGGCCAAGCCCGCCAGGAGCAGAACCCGATTATTGACGCTGGCGCCGACGACCCCCATAACCAGCCCGAAGTTGGCGGTCAGGCCGTCGTTGAATCCATACACCAGTTGGCGCAGCGTCCCGCCTGAGGCAGCCCCGCGATGCCAGGGTTCGACCGCCAGCGGTGAGCGGCGCATCGACGCCAGCGACCGGGCGTGGCCGGTCTCGTCCTGGAGCACGCGTCCGTAGATTGTATCGCCCTGGGACTGGCCCGCCTGCTGCGAGTAGGTGGCGATGTCGCGCACCTCATCGTTCATCAACAATCGGAGGACGCCCTCGGCCGCCATCCAGCGCGCCAATCAGGCGGTCAGGCGGACGCGCAAGTCGGGTCGAGGCCTCGCCCGGATGGACTGCGGTCACACGCTCCTGCCAGAGCGCGGCGTGCCTCTCTTCTTCATCGGCCATTTCGGCCAGGCTGCGCGCGAGATCTGGCCGCTCGGCCGACGCCGCCAGGCGTCTATACAGATAGGCGCCCTCTAGCTCGCGTTGCCAATTCTCACGATACGATCGCAGGATCAGGGGATCGGTCTGAGGTGCCCCGCTTTCGGACATGTCGATGGCTCCGTCCGTCTCAACTCCCTGCCGGGGTCAGCAGGCGCAGCCCCTCCAGCAGCTGCTTGTCGCCGCTGGCCTGGACCTGCTGTGGGGTCATCGTCTTCTCGGCCTCCGGCAGGAGCGGATCCGCGTTGGCATCCAGCATCACGGTGACGTCGGGCGCGATTCCCTGGTGCCAGATCACCCGGCCGTTCGGGGTGAGCCACTCCTGGGTGGCGAGCAGCAACGCCGAACCGTCGCTGAGCTTGAACTGATCCAGGACGGTCCCCGTCCCGAAGGTCGTCTCGCCGACCACCTGGGCGCGCTTCGCATCTTGCAGCGCGCCGGCGACGATCTCCGACGCGGAGGCCGTCCCGGCGTTCACCAGGACCACGAGCGCCAGGTGCGTGCCGCGCCCTCCGGATTCGACCGGGACGGGCTTCGTGCTACCTTTGGCATCCTTCTCCAGCAGGACGTTTCCGGAGGGCAGGAACTGCGAGGCCGTGCCGACGGCTTCGTCAAGCAGCCCACCCGGATTGTTGCGCAGGTCCAGGATCGCCGCACTGATTCCCTGGGATTGAATCTCGGTCAAGGCGTTGCGCAGATCGTCGGTGACCCCCTGGCTGAACGCCGTGAGGCGGACATGTGCGATGTTCGTCCCCGGAATCTTGTCCCAGGTCACGTTGTGGATCTCGATCCGCGCCCTAATCAGCTTGACGTCGCGAGGCTGAGTCTGGCCCTGGCTGGCGATCGTCAGGGTGACGGGTGTTCCCGCCGGCCCGATGATCTTGTCGACCACCTGATTCAAAGGCAGCCCGGTGACATCCTGGCCATCGACCTTGAGGATGATGTCGCCCGGACGCAGGCCGGCTTTCTGGGCCGGTGAGCCGTCGATCGGGGCGACGATGACGACGTGACCATCCTTGAGCTGGACCTCCGCGCCGATGCCCTCAAACTCGCCCTGGATCGAACGGTTTTCGCTCTTGAGCATGTCGGGTGACAAGAAGCGGCTGTGGCCGGTATCTCCGAGAGCGTCGACCATGCCGGAAATGGCTCCGTAGGTCAATCGATTGGGATCCTGGAGGGCGGTGCGATCGACGTAGTTAGCGGTGATGATCGACCATGCCTGGGAGATCAAGCGCAGGTCGACCTGAGACTGCACCGACGGCGCGGTCGGCGTCGCCGAGTCGGTTAGGAAGCGTCGATCGACGCCGATGCCTCCCACGACACCAGTCACCAGGCACAGGACAAGCAGCATCAGCAGCAGAAACCAGCGCAACAGCTGTCTCATGGAATGCCTCTTGGCCACGCCGGCGGGCGGGCTCTACCCGCATTATGCCGCGGTTCGACCGCCGCGCACAGGTTCCGCCGGCTTTGGGATTCGAGCGGCGTGGGATCCCGCATTAAGGAAGGGTTAACGTTGGCGGGCGAGCCGCGGCCGTAGAATATCGGGTGCGCCGGGACGATGCCGCACATGGTGCGCCGCTTAGCGGCGGCACGTGCGGGCCGCGTCGTCCGGAGCGCGGAGGTTCATGCCGTGGATATCGGTCCGAGTGAGCTGATCATTATCTTGCTGATCGTGGTGGTTCTCTTTGGGGTGGGGCGTCTGGGAAAGATCGGTGGAGAGGCAGGTGCGGCCATCCGGGAGTTCCGCAAGGGGCTCTCGGGCGATGACCAGCCTGAGAAGGACGCCAAGCTGGCCGCGGACGGGAAGGACGGCGGCACCCAGCATCCGTGAGGGCGTCACCTCATGGACCGCTCGCCGCCGCCTTCGCGGTGACTGGCTCGATCGTGACCAGCTGCCAGGCGAACTGATCCAGAACACCGAACTGCACCCCCACCTGCGGTCCCCGAACCTCGCCTCCCAAGAAAACCTCCCAAGGATTACCCAGCTCGGCCAGGGACACCTTGTCGCACGCGAACTGTCCCGCACCGAGAGGCAAACCAGCGGGCGCGGTCTGGTTGTTGAGCCGGGTGACGTGTTGCACGACGCCCTTGGACGTGACCGCGGTCGTGCGCATGACGTACTCCAAAGTCTTCTGTGTCTTGCTGCGCGTTTCGAGGCACACAGCCAGCTCGTCCCCGGCGAGGCGACCGGCGTACAGCGACGTCAGGTCCGATCCGGGGAGAGCGTCGCGGTAGGCGACATCCTGGGACGGATCTCGCTGCAAGGGCGGGATATATTTGCCCGCCGGGTCGCGCCAGGAGGCAGGATCCGAGGCGTCGCCGGAGGCGATCGTCGGCAAGAGAACTGGATCTTCCTGCTGGAACAGCTCATCGCGTCGCACCATCCCCTGGAACAACTCCCTCAAGAAGGACATCTGGCTGCGATAGTTCTGCAGCGCCTTCCACTTGCGCATCGCATCGTCATGGCTGAGGTCGAACCGTATCCAATCGGGCGAGATGCGATACAGAGCCAGCGGCGGTAGCAGGATTCCGTCGGGTAGAAACTCCTTGGGTGAGGGGAAATCGGAACGATGGACCAGGTAGGCAATCGCCTCGGGGCGATAGGCGGGATCATCGTGCTCTTCGAGGCTGACGGCCAGACGGGTGAACGCGCTGAGGGCCCAATGATCCGGGTGCACATCGTCCGGATGGGGGTAGATGATCAGGTCGGGTCGATAGGAGCGCAGGATGGACCGGAGATCGCCGAGCAGGTCCTCTCCCGCGTATACGGCCTTGGGGTTGTAGGTCAGTTGGTACGGGCTTCGTGAGCTTCCGGTGTAGGCGGACCTGTAAGGGCTGCTGGCCAGCCAGTTACGGGTCCAAAGGACCTGTGTGCCACGGTCCGGATAGCTGAGGAAATAGACGTGATCGGCGGGCACGCCCAGGCTGGCGAGGGCGGCCTGCGATTCCTTCTGCCGGACCTGGCCCATGCGGATGAAATCCGAGGC
>JBGOYQ010000113.1:0-4904 GCA_041479735.1 Anaerolineae bacterium
AGGCCGAGCTTGGCCGCCAGCGTGCGGATCTCCTCTTCCGAAAGCGTCTGCCCTTTGGGAAGCTGCCGCAAGGTCTCTTTGAGCTTCTTGGCGTGAACCGCCAGCATCGCGGTCCCCTTGACCTTGACGGAAGCCTTAGGGTGCAAGAACACGATCAGCGCTTGGGCGGGGAAAGCCTCAGCCTTCTCAAGCCGCTTCTTGATCGCGTACGCCAGGGCATCGACCTCCGCCTGAGCGCTGGGCTCGACGCCGCGGATCGGATGCTGTCCCGACCGGCGGAGCATGCCGCCCTTGTCCCGGAACACCGTCCATTTCCCGTCGCGATACGAAACCTCGCCTTGCTCCCAGCGCGGGATCAAGGCGAAGACCCCGGCCGGCGAGATCAGGGCGTGGTTCGTCCCAAGCTTGTAGTGGAAGACACTGAAGCGACCGTCCAGCCCTTTGAGGGCATCGTCGACGATCTCGTCGACGCGCGGGCGGCGCCCCCACTTGTTGTAGTACAGCATCCCGAATTGCGATCCGAAGATGCCCACAAAGGCCGAGCCCAGGACAATGTTCACCGCCTTCGGCCACAGGATCGAGGCCGCCAGGCCGACGGCCATGACGCCCAGGCCGCCGAAGGTCAGGATCCTGCCGATCTTCCCGTTGCGGGCGATGGTGCGATCGTCGGCGTAGCGCTGCATTAAGCCTCCAGTTGCTTGAGGACCAGGCATGCGTCCTGTCCGCCCAGCCCGAACGAGTTGGATAGGGCGACACGAACGCGCTGCTCGCGTGCGGTGTTGGGGACGTAATCCAGGTCGCATGCGGGGTCGGGGAAATCGTAGTTCACGGTGGGATGGATCATGCCTCGTTCGAGCGTGAGCGCGCACACCGCCGCCTCGATCGCACCTGAGGCACCCATGGCGTGGCCGATCATCGACTTGGTCGACGAAATTGGAACGTTGAATGCGTGCCCGCCGAAGAGCTGCTTGATGGCCATGGTCTCGATCGAGTCGTTGGCCGGAGTCGACGTGCCATGCGCGTTGATGTAGTCGACCTGGTCGGTGTTGATGCCGGCGTCAGCCAGCGCCCAGCGCATGGTGCGGATGGCGCCGGCGCCGGTCGGTTCGGGTGCGGCCATGTGGTAGGCGTCGCTCGAGCTCGCCTGCCCGGCCACCTCGGCGTAGATGCGGGCACCGCGTTTCCGGGCGTGTTCGAGAGACTCGAGGATCAAGCAAGCGGCGCCTTCAGCGAACACAAAGCCCTCCCGCTTGGCGTCGAAGGGCCGGCTGGCGCGCGTAGGATCATCGTTGAAGCTAGTCTGCAGCGCATGCATCGAGGCGAAACCCCCAAGGGCGAAGTCCTTGATGAGAGCTTCGACCCCACCGGCAATGATAACCTGTGCGCGGCGGTGCCGGATCATCTCGGCGCCCTCGCCGACAGTCTGGGAACCCGTGGCGCAAGCCGTAGTGATGGTCAGGTTGGGGCCGATCGCACCCAAGGTCATGGCGATGTGAAAGGCGGGCATGTTCGGGATGCCGGACGGGACGACAAAAGGGTTGATTTTCCCATGGCCGTCCCCGCGCAGTGCCTGAATGCCTTCATCGACCCGGTCGATCCCCCCGATCGCCGTGCCAAAGCAAACGCCGACTCGCTCCGGGTCTGGCAGCGGACGGCTGAGCCCGGCGTCGGAAAACGCCTTTTGCGCGCAAGCCAGCGCCACTTGCGAGCTGCGCGCCATCCGGCGCGCCTCCTTGGCGGGGAGGTAATCCTCCGGGTGGAAGTCCGGGATTTCGCCCGCAATTTGGCACGGCAGCGCGCTGGCATCGAACTGGGTGATCCGCCGGACGCCAGAGCGGCCCTCGAGCAGCGCTTGCCAAACCGCGTCGACCTGGGAGCCGATAGCGGTGACCAACCCGATGCCCGTGACGACGACGCGTTCACGGCCCTGCCGATCTCGATCGTCCGTCACGTGGCCTCCGGGACGCGATCCGCCACGGTCAGCCGCCGCTGGATTTCACGCCGCATTGCGGGCAGCAGCCCTCCGGACACGGCCTGGCGGGCGACTCGAATGGCGCTGACCAATGCTTTGGCATTGGACCGGCCGTGTCCGACGAAAACCAGGCCGTCGACTCCCAGGAGCGGGGCGGCGCCATACTCGCTCGAGTCTAGCGTCACCCCGACCCGTTGGAACGCTGGCTTGGCCAGCAACCCCCCGATCGAGGTCAACGGACCCGCCTTGATCTGCTCGCTGATGATCGCGATCAAGAACCCGGCGACCGCTTCGCTCGTCTTGAGCAGGACATTGCCTGTGAATCCGTCGCACACGGCAACGTCCGCCTCCCCTGCGAAGAACTCCTTGGGTTCGACGTTGCCCACGAAGTTGAGCCCTGCGCCCTTGAGCAGCGGATACGCGTCCTTGACCAGCATGTTGCCCTTGCCGGCTTCCTCACCGTTGGAGATCAGGGCGACGCGGGGCGACGGCCATCCGAAGACAGTCTCGGCGTAAAGCGAGCCCAGAATGGCGAATTGGAGAAGGTACTCGGGTTTGCAGTCGGCGTTCGCCCCGATGTCGAGCAGCACGGCCTGGCCGTTGCGCACGGGAAAGACGCCTGTCAACGCGGGGCGCTTGACGCCCCGGATACGGCCCAGCCGGAACAGTGCATTCGCCATGGCGCCGCCCGTGTTACCGGCGGTCACGAAGGCATCCGCCTCGCCCGACTTCAGCAAGTCCATGCCCACGGCCATCGAACTGCGCGCCTTCCCGCGGGCCGTATCGGCCGGCTTGTCCGTCATCTCGAGGACCTCGGGCGCGTGCACCACCACGACAAGGTCGCGGCCGATCCCGGCCTTCGCCAGCCGGGGTTGAAGGATCTCTTCCGGTCCGGCCAACAACACCGGATCGCCCCACTGTCGAGCGGCTTGGGCGGCAGCCTCGATTTCCGGATCCGGGTGCGTGTCGCTGCCCATGGCATCTAGGACGATACGCATCATCAACGCCACCTCCATCCGCGGAAGGGGCTCGGGTTGACAGCCCGTTCCCCGACGCTATAATACCGCACGTCCCTCGCGTGCGGGCGCTGGTGCTGGAATTGGCAGACAGGCATGGTTGAGGGCCATGTGCCGAAAGGCGTGGGGGTTCAAGTCCCCCCCAGCGCACACGGATCGCCGCCTGCTCCCGGGCGGCGATCGGCTTTCCAGGCAGCGCCTTGGCTCCGCTACAAGTGCACCTCGCTCAAGAACTCGCGCGTACGCACCTGCGCCGGATGGCTGAAAAAGATCTCCGGCGTCGATTCCTCGCGTCCAGACGGGATTGCGGTTCGGCGGCCGGTATGCGGACGAGGTCGGCAACGGGCGCGGTCCTCGCGGATTCGGTGTTCATCGATCCCTCACCAGACATCCATGCGAGGCCTCCAGGGAGGCCTCGCATGTCCTGCGTTTGCGAACCTACTCGCCGGGGCCGATCCACTGTTTGGTCAGCGAGTCGATCGTCCCCTCGGCCTTGACCGCTGCCAGGCCCTTGTTGATCTTGACCAGCAGATCGGCGTTGGTCTTACACATGGCAATGCCATAGTCCTCATTGGTGAACACCGGGCCGACGGTCTTGATCTTGTCGGCGTTCTTGGCAACGTACCCCAGCGCCAGCGGGTTGTCGGCCACGACCGCGTCCACCTGCCCGTTCATCAGGTCCTGGAAGGCCAGGTCGACGGTGTCGTAGGTCTTCAGGGTGGCGCCGGAGATCTTCTGGACCTCCATGGCGCCTGTCGTCCCAATCTGGGTGCCGACCGTCTTGCCGGCCAGGTTGTCTTTGTTAGAAATGCTGGGGTCGTCGGCACGGACCGTGACGACTTGTCCGGCGGCGAAGTACGGATCCGAGAAACCCATCGAGTTCTTACGTTCGTCCGTGATCGTGATGGCCGAGATGGCGGCGTCGTACTGGCACTGGGCCATGCCGGCCAGCAGGGGATCGAAACCGACGTTCTTGAACTCCAGGTCAAGGCCTTCCTTGGCGGCGATGGCCTTGAACAGGTCGATGTCGAATCCGACGATCTGCTTCGACGTCTCGTCGACCGACTCGAATGGTGGCCATGTTGCGTCGGTGGCCACAGACAACTTCTTCGGGGCCCGGCCGCCGCATCCCGCCAGCACGAGGCTGACCAGGATCAAGACTGACCCGAAAGCGCACTTCTTCATAGCGTCTTCCTCAGATTCATCAGAATAAGCGAATCGAAGGAACGATTGCTGGCCGCGCTACGACGTTCTCCGGCACCTCCCCACTCGGACCGCGATTCGAATGGCGAGCGGGTGTATCCCCTTGCGCCGCCTCGCTCAGAACCGACAGGCGTCTGAACTTAGAATAGCGGGAGTTGAGGGGAAGCGCAAACCGGCCCACCCGAATGGATGAACGTCAGGGTTGCGAAGGCTTGCTCCACAGGCTGACGTAGACGGATGAGGGCTCTACCGGCAGCAGTGGCGCGACCAATCCGAGGAGCTGACTGACGGGGATACTCAAGTGGATATGCTCCGGCACAAGCGCCTGGATCGATGACACGTCGGGTGTCTCGCCCAAGACAGGCAGCTTCTTGACAAGTGCCTCGAGCAAGTGCGATTGGGTCGCCAACAGCGCCTGGGGATCGTCACCGACCAGTGAAAGCACACCTAGAACCTGGGTGCCGCCGAAGCTGGTGCCGTTCAGCTCCACGCCTCCCAGATAGTCGACGATCGCGGCGAAGGCGGCGTCGTCCATCAGGACGACCACCTGAGGCGGCAGCGGGACGACCTCCTTCAACCTGGAAAGAAAAGTTGAGTCGACCCCTTGTTCTGCACTCCAATGGAATAGTGCCTGAAGCCCGCCGGCGTTGGCACCGCCGGCGGGCTGGTTGACCGGCACCCCGTACAGAAAGACGTCCTTGCCCGGCAATCGA
>JBGOYQ010000114.1:0-4857 GCA_041479735.1 Anaerolineae bacterium
GGCGGGTGGAAAGCCTCGACGAACGAATCGACGAGGTCCTGGAATCGGTCCACCTCACCGATCGCGCTGGGAGCTTCATCGGCAATCTGTCCAAAGGCCTGCGGCAACGCGTCGGTCTGGCCCAAGCACTGCTCCACAAACCCGAAGTGCTGATCCTCGACGAGCCGACGATCGGACTCGATCCGGCGCAGATCATCGAGGTCCGCAAGATGATCCAGCAGCTGGGCAAAGACCGCACCGTCCTGCTGTCGACCCATATCCTGTCCGAAGCCCAACAGGTCTGCGATCGGGTCCTGATCATCAACAAGGGCGTCCTGGTGGCCGAGGACTCGCCTGGCAATCTCCAGGCGCAACTGGCCGGCGCCGAGCGGCTGCTGGTGCATGCCGTGGCTGAGACCGCGGAGTTGACCCGCCTGCTGAAGACGCTGGCAGGGATCGTGGCAGTGCGTCCCGGGGACAGGGAGGGTGAGGTCATCGTCGACAGCGCCCCGGGCAAGGAGATCCGCCCGATGGTCGCCCGGCACGTGATTGAGGCGGGGCTCGACTTGTTGGAGATGCGCCCGGTCGGCTTCAGCCTGGAAGACATCTTCCTGCAGTTGACGCGTGAAGAAGCCGAACTAGAGCCGGAAGCGTAGGACATGCGCAACGTTTGGATCATCGCCAACAAAGAATTCCGCAGCTACTTCGTCTCGCCCGTCGCCTACGCGCTGGCGGCGATGATCTACCTGATCCTGGGCGGGATCTTCTTCATCAACATCTACTTCGGCCTGCAAACCGGGCAGATCAGCCCCGACGGCCGGATGGTGATCGGCCCGTTGGTCACTATCCTGGTCTTCGCCACGCCGGGAGTGACGATGCGCTTGCTGGCCGACGAACTGCGCATGGGGACGATGGAATTGCTGCTGACCGCACCTGTGCGCGATTGGGAACTGGTCCTGGGAAAGTGGCTCGGGGCGTTCGAGTTCCTGATCTTGATCTTGGCCGTGACATGGGTGTACCCGCTCATCCTGCATCGCATGACCAGCCCCGGAATCGACCAGGGCATACTGGTCGCGGCTTATCTGGGCCTGATCTTGATGGTCGGGGCCATGCTCGGGATCGGCGTGCTGGTGTCGGCGCTGTTCCGCAGCTCGGTGGCAGCCTTCTTCGTGACGCTGGCGATCCTACTTGGGCTGTGGATCCTGGGCGGGCTGTCGGGAGGGGCGGGAGTAGGGGGGCAAATCGCCGGCTACCTGAGTTTTGTCGATCACTTCTACAACAACTTCTACCGCGGCATCCTCAACCTCGGCGACGCGGCCTACTACCTTAGCCTGACGATCCTGGCTATCTTCATCGGCAGCCAGATCGTCGAGGCGCGGAGGTGGCGATGACGGCCGACATGCGCCGCTTCGCGCCGGCAGCCTACATCACGGCGGTCGTCGCCCTGCTTGGGGCCGGCGGTTGGTTCATCGTAAATCGCGCCTTCGACACCCCCACGCGCATCCTGCTCGGCCTGGCGGTCATCGGTATCGCCGCGGGCATCCTGCTCGACCCGGAGCGGGTGCGCGCCGCCTTGACCGGCCGCCAGGCACGCTACGGCAGCAACGCCGTACTCGTCAGCCTGGCGTTGGCCGGCATTCTTGGGGTGGGTGACTACCTGGCCTTCACAAACCCAAGCCAGGTCGATCTGACCGAGGACAAGCAGTACAGCCTGACGCCTGAGACCCTGCTGACCCTGTCGCAGTTGAAGCAGCCGGTCGAGATCAAGGGCTTCTACACGCCCGACTCGAGCTCGTCACGCGACAGCATCCGCCCCCTGCTTGAGCAATATCGACTGCATGGCAACGGCAAGGTGACCTTCGACTTCGTCGACCCACGCTCCAATCCGGTCGCCGCCGATACCTATGGGGTCAAGCGCGACGCCACGCTGGTTGTTGTCATGGGCGGCGCCTCCCAGGTCACGTCCGATTCGACCGAGCAGGAGATCACCAGCGCCATCGTGCGCCTGGCCAATCCGGATCAGCGTAAGGTGTACTTCCTCACAGGCCATGGCGAACGAGATGCCCAGGGCACGGACGACGCCGGCTACAGTCAGCTTAAGACTGCTCTGGAGGCCAAGAACTACAAGACCGCCGGCCTGAACCTGCTGACCGATCCGTCTGTCCCCAAGGACGCGCTGGCCGTCATCGTCGCTGGCCCGACCGTCCCGCTCAAGGCCAGCGAGGTGCAGGCTCTGGGTGCCTACGTCGACGCGGGCGGGTCGCTGGTTGCCCTGCTTGAGCCCACGGCGGTGACCAAGATCGACAACGCTGCCGATCCACTGGTCGCGTATCTGGAGCAAAGCTGGGGCATGCGCCCGAACGACGACCTGGTTGTCGACCTCGTATCGAGCATGCCCGAGGTCGGGTTGGCCACGAGCTACGGCACCCACGCGATCACGGCCAAGATGAACAATATGGGCTCGTACTTCCCCTCCGCCAGGAGCCTGACCCTGCTGCCGGACAAAGTCCAGGGCGTGACGACAACCGGGCTAGTCTTCACCGGCCCCCGGTCGTGGGGCGAGACCGACAAGCAGTCGATCGCCAGCGGGCAGATTTCGTTCGACGCCCAGCAGGACAACCCGGGCCCGCTGACGCTGGCCGCCGTCGCCGAAAAGACTGGCAATAACTCTCGGGTGGTGGTCTTCGGGGACTCGGACTTCGCCACCAACGCGGCCTTCTTCGGCCTGGGCAACGGGGACCTGCTGGTCAACAGCATCGATTGGGCCGCCCACCAGGACCAACTCATCTCCCTGACCCCTAAGCAGAGCACGCCGCGCTTCGTCACACCTCCGTCGGTGCAGGCGATTGGCCTGATCTTCTTGCTCACGATTGTGCTGATCCCGGGGGCCGTGATCGTGCTCGGGGTGTCGATCTGGCTGCGGCGTCGGCGGCAGGCGTGAGGGATGTCCGATGATACGCCGGAGCACCTGGATCACCCTGGCAGCCTTCATCGTCGTCTTGGTGGCTGCGATCGGGTGGACCCGCGCCCGCCCATCGCAAGGCACGGCCTCGGGCGGCACGGCCACGCCGACCCGGACGGCGATTTGGTCGCTGACCGAGACCGATCTAGTGGGCTTCCGCGTCGAAGACCTGTCTGGGAAAAAGACGGTCGAGCTCAAGCGGGATGCAACCAACGGTTGGCAAGTTGTCCAGCCGAAAGATGCGCCCGCCGACTCGGCCGCCGTCGAACAGGCGGCCACGTCGCTGCTGGTCTTGGTGCCTACGGACGTATTGCCCGCGGTTCCGGACCTCTCACCCTTCGGCCTGGCGCAGCCCCGCTATCGGCTGACCGTCTTCTCCAAGGACGGCGTCAGCCGGTCGATTGGCGTAGGGCGCCTCAGCCCGACCGGAGGGTCGATCTACGTCCAGGCGCCGGGACGCACGGATGTCCTTCTGGTCAGCCAGTATGCGATCCAGGACGCATTGAACATGGTCGACAGTCCGCCCTATCTGACGACGCCAATGCCGTCGGCGGCGCCGGGAACGACCACCGTCCCGGAGGGAACAGGCACCCCGGGGCCCGGCTCGACAATTGTGCCTGCCGTCACAGACACGCCCACGCCCGAATCGACGGCAACCCCGTAGCCACGATGGTTGGGGCCTGAACTCACCGTTGCGGCGGGTAAGCCGGCGGCTTGTTAGTGCGTCTTTAACGCGAATAGCGTATGTTATGGGTGTAATTTCTTTACTATTCGATGGTACGGAGGGGCCTTTCGTTGATTTCCCCTCCGATAGCCTGTATCCTGGGTGAGGCAATGGGAACCACACGCAAGCGGACCGTGAAGCGGGCAGACCCTCAACTGCCGCTCCCTCTGGCGGAGGCGGAAGAGCCGCCGGCTGAGGGCAGCGTGGATGAGGTGCAGCCGGCCGAAGAAGAGAACCCGGCGATCGATCAGCTGATCGAGCTGGGGCGCGAGCGCGGCTACGTCTCGATCGACGACATCCTGTCTTTCTTCCCCGACGCAGAACGGGACATCGATCAGCTCGAGGAGGCCTACGCCGCATTGCTGGCGGCCGGTGTCCCCTACCTGGACGAGGTGACGGAGGGGGACGACGCGCACGAAGATGAGCTGGCCGAAGAGGATAACGCGCAGCCGGAGGCGCAAGACGACCTGACCCACGTCGACGCTGACGATACTGTCGGCCTGTATCTCAAGGAAGTCGGCCGCGTCCCCCTGCTCACGGCCGAGGAAGAGGTTTCATTGGCCAAGCGGATCGAACGCGGCCGCAAGGCCCGCGAGATCCTAGCCGCCGAACTGGTCACCGCCAAACGCCGCGGCGAGTTGCAAGTCCTGGTCGAGGATGGTTGGGCCGCTCGCGAGCACCTGATCACCGCCAACTCGCGCCTGGTCATCAGCGTCGCCAAGAAGTACATGGGACGCGGCGTCCCCTTCCTCGACCTGATTCAGGAAGGTAATATCGGTCTGATCCGGGCGGCCAAGAAATTCGACTATCGCCGCGGCCACAAGTTTTCGACCTACGCCACCTGGTGGATCCGCCAGGCGGTCACCCGGGCGATCGCCGACCAGGGCCGGACGATCCGCGTCCCGGTTCACATGGGCGACCAGATCAACAAGCTCCTGCGGGTCTCGCACCAATTGACGCAGCGGCTCGGGCGCGACCCTACGACCGATGAGCTGGCCGAAGCCCTTGAGGTTACGCCGAAGAAGGTCGAGAACATGATCCAGGTCGCCCGCCGGCCGTTGTCGCTCGAGACCCCGACGGACGAGGAAGAGGACTCGGTCCTGGGCGACTTCATCCAGGACGAGGAATCGCCGGCGCCGCCAGAGATGGTGACCCTGAACCTGCTGCGCGAGCACATCCAGGAAGTGCTCAA
>JBGOYQ010000115.1:0-4842 GCA_041479735.1 Anaerolineae bacterium
AAGGGCGGGGTTGGGAAGACCACCACGGTCACCAACCTGGGCGCCGCCTTGGCCGAGCGAGGCCACCAGGTCCTCTTGATCGACCTTGACCCGCAGGGCGCACTGACCGCGGGCCTAGGCCTCGACCCGTACACGCAGACACCCTCGACCTTCACGCTGCTGACCCAGGACTCCGTGCGACTGGGGGAAGTGGTGCGGCCCGTCGGCGAGCGGCTGTGGCTGGCGCCGGCCAGCGTCGACCTGGCGGGGGCGGAGTTCTCGCTGATGCCGATGTCCGACCGCACGGCGCGCGTGTCACGCTGGCTCGACCGCGATCGGGACCTGGTCGCCTTCACGCTGATCGACACGCCTCCCAGCCTCGGCCTGTTGACGGTGAATGCACTGGCGGCGTCGCACGAGGTCCTCATTCCGGTAGAGTGCCGCTACCTGGCTCTACGCGGTGTGCGAGCGATGCTGGAGACGTTATGGCTGGTGCGCGACCGGGTTCAGCCCCGCCTCGGGGTGCTGGGCATCCTGCCCACGCGCTATCAGCCGACCTCGCCGCACAGCCGTGAAGTCATCGCCGAGCTGCGCGGGGCGTTCAAGGAACGCGTGCTCAGGACGGTGATCGAGGAGGACGACGCCGTCGCCGCTGCGCCAGCCGCCCGCAAGCCGATTACGTCCTTCCGACCCGAGGGGCCGGCCGCGGCCGCCTACCGTCGGTTGGCGGCCGAAATCGAGGCGTTAACGACCTGATCCGGCGCGGGTCGGCCCAAAAAAGGGCGTGACTTAACCCCCGGCGGATACAGGCAGCCCCTCTCGGTTTGGGAGGGGCTCGCAATTCCCATGAAGGACTCGCCAGGAAGCCTCGGCGCGACGCTGGCAACTGTTCAGCCCTCAAGCCGCTCGATGTCCGCGCCCAGGGCGCGCAGCTTGTCATCGATGGCTTCGTAGCCGCGATCGATCTGGCCGATGTTACGGATATGGGAGGTGCCCTCGGCGGCGAGCGCTGCCAGCACGAGTGCCAGCCCGGCGCGGATGTCCGGGCTCTCCAGGCTCTCCCCCATCAGCCGCCGGGGGCCCTGAACGATGCAGCGGTGCGGGTCGCACAGGATGATGCGCGCGCTCATCGACACCAACTTGTCGATGAAGAACATGCGACCCTCAAACATCCAATCGTGGAACAGGATCGTGCCGCGCGATTGCGTCGCCGCGACGATCGCCACGCTCATCAGATCGGTGGGGAAGGCCGGCCAGGGCATCACGTTGATCTCCGGGATCGCGCCGCCCAGGTCGGGTTCGATTTCCAGGCGTTGCCCGGCCGGGACGACGATGTCGTTGCCCTCTTCGGTCCAATCGATTCCCAGGCGGCCGTAGACCAGCCGGGCCATGTGCAGGTGCTCGGTCCCCGCCTGGCGGATGCGGATCTCGCCGCCGGTGACGGCCGCCGCACCGATGAAGCTGACCACTTCCAGATAATCCGGTCCGATGGTGTACTCGCCGCCGTGCAACCGTTCAACGCCTCGCACGTGAAGCGTGTTCGAGCCGATATTCTGAATCTCGGCGCCGAGAACACGCAGGAAGTGGCATAAGTCCTGGACGTGTGGCTCGGAGGCGGCATTGCGGATGACCGTCTCGCCTGGGCTGGTGACGGCTGCCATGACGGCGTTCTCGGTTGCCGTTACGCTGGCCTCGTCCAGCAAGACGTCGGTCGCCCGCATGCCACCGGGCGAAGCCAGATGGAACTGGCGATCGAAGAAGTCGACCGTGGCGCCGAAGGCCTTGAGCGCCAGGAAGTGCGTATCCAGTCGCCGGCGGCCGATGATGTCACCGCCGGGGGGCGGCAGCTCGATCGCGCCGGTGCGGGCCAGGACGGGCCCGGCCAGCAAGATGGAGGCACGCATGCGCCGGCAGATGTCCGGGTCGATGTCGGCCACGCGAACCTGGGCCGCGTGGACGCGCCAGGTGTGGGCGTCGAGCGGCCGGATCGAAACGCCCAGGCTCTCAAGCAGCTTGCGCATCGTGCGGACATCGCCGATGTCCGGCAGGTTATGAAGGATGACAGGCTCGTCGGTCAGGATACAGGCCGCCAGGAGAGGCAAGGCCGCGTTCTTGTTGCCGGATGGGGTAACCTCACCTTGCAGCGGACGCCCACCCTCGATGCGGAATGTCTGCATGACTACTCCCGTGGCATGAACACGACGCGTTGGCCGACGGACAAGCTCAGAACCTGATCCGCTCGACCGCCGCGCACGGCCAACTCGATCAAACCATCGCTGCCGACGAGCGCCACAGGCTCGTCGGCGCTCACGTCGCCGTAAGTGCTTCGGAAGCGGACATCATGGCCGCTGGGCAGGCGCACGTTCCACTCCTCGCCGCGGATGCTCGCGTCTTCACAACCCGGCAACCAGGGCAGCAGTCGGGTCATACCCTGATCGACCTCGACCAAGCCGATGCTGGTCACGAGGTTTCCGAACCGGTCGATGTGCAGGATCTCGCCTTCTATCTTAACCCCTTCGGCCAGGCGCAGGCGGGGCAAGGCGAACCGAATGGGATCCTGAATACTTGGGCCCAAGGATTCAAGGCGGATACCCCTGGCCAGGTGGGCCGCCGCCGGCGCGAAAATGTCTCGACCGTGGAACGTCGCGCTGACCCGATCGAGGCGATATTCGGGCGCTGCCAACTCGACAGCTGCGAGATGCTCATCGGGCGCGAGCACGTACGTCAGGAGCCCGTTGTCAGGACCCACGAAGATGAAGTCCGCGAAGCGGACGGCGATGGGTCGGCGAGCTGTGCCCACGCCGGGGTCGACGACGCACAGGAAGACCGTGCCGGGTGGGAGATAGCGCGCCGAGCGCCACAGCTGAAACGCGCCATTGCGAACGTCGCCGGGGGGCACCGCATGCGTCAGGTCGATCGTCACGGTGTCCGGAGCCAGGCGGGCGATGACCGCCTTGACGACTCCGACGTAGGTATCGGTGGTGCCGAAATCGGTCAGGAGAGCGATGCAGGGCCTAGTCATTACGGTAGCTCAAGGCCGGCATTCTAAACGAGGCGCGACGGCGGGTCAAACCAGCCGGCGCGGCCTGGCCGAAGCCGGGAACCGTCAGAGGCCTCCCGAAATAGGGGATCTTCCGACGCGGCGGGCGGAGCGGGCCGCATCGATCGTCTCACCCAAGCCCCGCTCCACACGCCGCGTCGCGCGCTCCCCGTTGCAGCTCATCGCATTCCGCCCGTCAGGCGAGCTTGTCTCGCAAGGCCGATGGGCGACCGTATGGTAAAATGAAATGTTGTGAATAATCCCGCTACTCGACCCAATCAACAACCCATCGGCGTCCTGGCGGCACTGGCCGCAGGGTTCGACCGCATGACGGCCAGGCCGGTCCTCATCCTTCCGCCTTTGCTGCTGGACCTGTTCCTGTGGCTCGGACCCCGGATCTGGGTCTCGCCCTTGATCCGTCAGGTCGCCAACCTGTTCACCGCGCCGGTTGGGACAGACGCCGCCCTCAGCGCACAGATAGACACGCTTCAGAAGAGCTTCCTGGTGCTGTCCGGACGGTTTAGCCTGCTCGGGGCGCTCTCCAGTATGCCCACCGGCGTGCCAAGTCTGATGGCCGCCAAGCTCCCGGCGATCAGCCCTCTGGGCATGCCTATGGGCCTGCAAGTCGGCGATCCGCTCTCCGCCATGGCGATTTGGGCGTTGTTGACGGTCCTGGGGCTCGGTCTGGCAGCCTTCTACCAGGCGGCCGTGGCCCGCTCGGTCGCGGCGGGGGCCGACGTCGCAGCCGGCCTTGCCTCGTGGCGCCGGTTCGTCATCATGGGATTGCTCGTGTACGCAGGCGTGTTCGTCGCCGGCCTGGCGACCAGCCTGGTGGCCTCCTTGGCGAGCCTGATCCTTCCCGTCCTGGGATTCGGGCTGGCGTTCGTCGCCGTAACCATCGGTTTCTGGCTGGCGATCTACCTGTTCTTTACGCCACATGGCATCGTCCGCTACGGTTACGGAGTGATGCGGGCCGTGCTCGAAAGCATACAGATTGTCCGCTGGAATCTGCCCAGCGCCGTCGGCTTCTTGGCGGTCGTATTTGGGCTGACCTGGGTGACGAGCATGGTCTGGGCGTTGCCCGCGGACGAGTCCTGGTTCAGTCTGCTGGCGATTCTCGGGCATGCCTTTGTGAGCGCGACCTTGCTGGCAGCTTCGTTCGCCTTCTACCAGGGGAGGCACGATTGGCTGCAGGCGCTGCGCCGGGCTGTCCTGGCGCAAGCGGCCGGGGACAAGACACCTCCCGGACCGACGGCGTAGAGCTCGAATCGGAGGGACTTGCGTGGCAAAGTCTGGTGGCCCGGTGAGCAGTTATGCGGCAAAAGACATCCAGGTCCTGGAGGGTCTGGAGGCGGTCCGCCGGCGCCCGGGGATGTACGTCGGTGGGACCGACGTCAAGGCTCTGCATCACTTGGTCTACGAGGTCGTCGACAACTCGATCGACGAAGCCCTGGCGGGTGCGTGCGACCGCATCGAGGTCACGATCCACAAGGACAGCAGCGTGACCGTCGAGGACAATGGCCGCGGCATCCCGGTCGACATCCACCCCGAGAAGAAGAAGCCGGCTCTCGAGATCGTGATGACGGTGCTGCACGCCGGCGGGAAATTCGGAGGCAGCGGCTACAAGGTCGCGGGTGGGCTGCACGGTGTCGGCGTCTCGGCTGTCAACGCGCTGTCGGAATGGTGCGAGGTCGAGGTCAAGCGCGATGCCAAGGTGCACTTCCAGCGCTACGAGCGCGGCGCGCCGACCGGCCCGGTGAAGGTCATCGGCAAGGCGCCGAAGGAAGAGACCGGCAACAAGACCACCTTCCTGTTCGACAAGA
>JBGOYQ010000116.1:0-4814 GCA_041479735.1 Anaerolineae bacterium
AGGGCGGCTACTTGGCCCGCTACCAGGAATCCGTCGGCCCGAACATGCGGACCGGACCCGAGGTCGTCGCCCTTGTCGCCCGCGATAACTCGGTCAACCCGCGCATCCTTTTGGCCATGTTGGAGTACCAGGCCGGCTGGATCACAAACCCGGCGCGGCCGGCCGGTGATGCCTGGAAGTACCCACTTGGCAACGTCGATCCCCTACAGCCCGGCCTGTTCCGCCAATTGACGTGGTTGGCCAACGAGCTGGGCAACGGCTACTACGGCTGGCGATCCGGCATGGTCACGCAGTTGAGACTGGCCGACGGGTCCTCCATACGGTTGGCGCCTGACCTCAACGCCGGCACCGTGGCGCTGCAATACTACTTTTCCTTGCAGCGCACCGGCCAAGATTGGACGGCTGCACTGAGCAGCAGTGGCTTCGTCGCCACCTACGTTCGCTTGTTCGGCGATCCGTTCGCCTACTTCCATCCGTTGTACGAGCCCGGGATCCGACAACCCCAAATGATTCTGCCGTTCCTGCCCGGACACATCTGGTCCTTCACCGGCGGCCCGCACGGCGCCTGGGAACGCGAATCAGCCTGGGCCGCGCTCGACTTCGCGCCCTCCTCGGCCGAACCCGGGTGCGCCGTCTCGGACGATTGGGTCGTCGCCGCCGCCCCCGGGCTGGTGCTCAGGAGCGGCGAAGGTGTGGTCGTGCTCGACCTCGATGGTGACGGGCGGGAGCAGACGGGTTGGGAACTGATGTACCTCCACATCGCCGACCAGCAGCGCGTCGTCGCCGGCACCTTCCTGCAGCAAGGCGACCTCATCGGGCATCCATCCTGCCTGGGCGGCATCGCCACCGGGACGCACGTGCACCTGGCGCGCAAGTACAACGGTGAGTGGCTGCTGGCCGACGGCCCGCTGCCCTTCACACTCAGCGGCTGGGTAGCCCACGCAGGCAGCAAACCGTATGAGGGGGCGCTGGTTAAGGCCGGCCAAACAGTCATCGCCTGCACTTGCGCGTCGCGGGAGACCCTGATTTCGCGATGAACGGTCCTGGCCGCGTTGTGGCAGCCCTGCTGGCCGGGGCGTTGCTGGGGGCGGCTTGCGCTCCGGGGCCGGCACCCGTCGTGACCCTGCCCGTGGCGACGCTGACGGCGCCGTCCGTGCCCGGGCCCACGCCTCTGCCCACGCGCACCGTCTTTCCGCCCGGCCAAGTCTTCGTGTACGAGGCCCAACAGGGCGACACGCTTCCGGCGGTTGCCGCGCATTTCAATTCGACGATCTGGGAGGTCCTGGCCGCCAATCCCGATCTTCCCTCGGGGGTGACCACTCTGCCGCCTGGATACCCCTTGAAGGTGCCGGCTTACTTCCTCCCGCTGACCGGATCGCCCTTTCACATCCTGCCCGACAGCGAGGTGGTCGACGGCCCGACCGCGGTCGGCTTCGATACCCAGAAGGAAGTCCTCGGTCGGCCGGGATACCTCGCCACGATCAGCGACTATGCCGACGCGCACCAACGCCCGGGCTGGGAAGTGGTCGACCTGGTCGCCCGCGATTATTCGCTCAACCCGCGACTGTTGCTGGCGCTGCTCGAGCATCAAACCCACGCGCTAACCCAGCCGTTCCCCCAAGGCGATGACGGCACCTATCCCATGGGCTACCGCAACGACCAGTACCGTGGCCTGTATCGCCAACTCATCTGGGCGGCGGAAGCCATCAGCAACGGGTACTACGCCTGGCGCACAGGGTCGTTGCACGAGTTCACGCTGGCCGACGGCTTCCTGATCCGGGTCGACTCGTGGCAGAACGCCGGGACGGTCGGATTGCAGGTCCTGTTCGGTGAGATGATGGGGCAGAAGGACTTTGCGCTGGCGGTCAGCCCGGGAGGCTTCCACCAAACGTTGCGCAAACTGTGGGGGGATCCGTTCGCGCGCGAGCAGACCATCATCCCGGGAAGCCTGATCCAGCCTGAGCTTCGCCTGCCTTTCCTTCCCAATCGGGTGTGGGATTTCTCCGGTGGGCCGCACGACTCGTGGGGCACCAGCCTGCCCATGGGCGCACTCGACTTCGCCCCGCCGGCGGCCGAGGGGGGCTGCGCAGTCTCTTCTGAGTGGGTGGCCGCGCCGGCGGTAGGCATCATCGTGCGCAGCGGTGACGCAGCCGTCATCCTCGATCTCGACGGCGACGGCGATGAGCGCACCGGGTGGGTCCTATTCTTCTTTCACATCGCCGGCGAAGGCCGGATTGCGGCCGGGACGCGCGTGCAGCCGGGGGATCTGATCGGACATCCATCGTGCGAGGGTGGCCGTGCCACGGGCACGCACGTTCACATCGCCCGCAAGTACAACGGGGAATGGATTCCGGCGGCCGGCCCGCTTCCCTTCGTCCTGGACGGGTGGGTGGCCGCGGCCGGGTCCGAGCCGTACCTGGGGACCCTGACGAAGGGGTCGAACATCGTCTCGGCGTGCACCTGCACGACGTCCGCGAATCGCATCCTGTACACGCTGCCGGGAGCCACACCCGTCGGACCTTAGGTGCTTGCGGACAAGGCTAGTCGAGGCGGCCAGAGCCGGCAGTCTCATTCACCATGGTGAGCCAATGCCTGCGCGCCCCATGGGCGGGACAATCACTTCTTCTTGCCCGCGCCGCCCTTCTTGCCTCGCGGGCCGGCAGCGGGCTTTGGCTTCTCTACCTTGGAGGACTTCGGGACCCGGCTTCCACGTTGGTGCCGGCGCTTCACCGGCTTTCCGGTTGATCCACGGCCCTTGGAGGTCGCGCCTGTCTTCGCCTCGGGTTTCTTCTCACTGGGTGCCGCCTCCACCCGAGCCTGAGCCGGGCTCACGCCGACGACGCTGTCCTTCTCCTTGACCTCGATCACCAACTTGCCGACGGCGGCGCGTGTCCGCCGGGGTGCATCCCCGAAGCGAAGCGACTTGGCGCCGCCGCGCGCCAGGTGCACGACCACCTTGTCTTCGGCCTGACCTACCAGAGCCCCGGCAACCCGCGTGTCCCCGCCGGACCTCCACGCTAGGACGCCCTTGCCGTTTCTGCCCTGGACCGGAAATTGGCTGATCGGTGTGCGCTTCGCCAGGCCCTCTTCCGTCACCAACAACAGCTCGGCGCCAGCCCGGGCCGTGTCCATGCCGACGACCAGCGCGCCGGCGGCCTCGTCCAGCCGTATGCCCATCACTCCCGTGGCGGCCAATCCCATCGGCCTGACCTCGCCCTCGTCGAATCGAATGGCCTGACCCACGGCGCTGACCAGCAAGATCTGGTCATGACCACGCCCGATGCGGACCCATCCGAGCGCATCGCCCGCGGCGATGTTGATCGCCTGGAAGGGTTTGGCCGCCGGCCCTGGCAAGGCCTCGACCGGGGTCTTCTTAACCATCCCGGAGCGCGTGGCGAAGACTAGGCAGGTCTCCGGCCCCAGCAGGCTGCGATCCGCCGGCAATGCGACGCCGGCAATGACGTCGACGCCGGCGGCGAAGGCGGTCGTGCCCGCGACCGGATTGCCCTCCTTGGGGTCATCGCACTCCGGGAGCGTGTGGACAGCCACGGCCGCGCCGGCGCCGTTGGCATCGAACAGGTACAGTGTGTCCCGCCCTCCGGTCCCGACCAGAACCCGCGGCGCCGAGCGTCCAGCCAGGCGCGGCAGGCGCGCCGTCGGCGTGCGTGAGATCAAGCCGTCGTCGGTGACGACGATCCAGGTCTCTTTCTCCGGCGCGACGTCGCCGGCGGTGAGCAAGGCGGCGGCCTTCTTGCCCTTCTTGGCCTCGACGATCAGTGTCCGACGGCGGTCGCCATAGGTGGTCTTGACCTGTGTCAACTCCTCGGTGATCGCCTCGCGCATCCGCTTCTCGGACGAAAGGAACGTCTCCAGTTCCTTGATTCGCGCCAGAGTCTCTTTGTGCTCCTGGTCGATCTTCTTACGCTCGAGGCCCGCAAGCCGGCGGAGCGGCATGTCGAGGATGGCGCGCGCCTGGACCTCAGTGAGCTTGTAGCGTTTCATCAGCTTCTGCTGGGCCTGGTCGGCATCCGCCGCGCCGCGGATCAGGCCGATGACCTCATCCAGGTGCTGCAGGGCGGTGCGCAAGCCTTCCAAGATGTGTGCTCGCTCCCGCGCCCGGGCCAGGTCGAATTCGTTCCGTCGGCGGACCACCGTCAGCCGGTGCTCGAGGAACACGCGCAGCGCCTGCTTGAGGGTCAGCAGGCGCGGCTCGCCATCCACCAGCGCCAGCAAGTTGATGCTGAAGCTGCTTTGCATCGGGGTGCGGCGGAAAAGCTCGGTGAGGACTTTCTCGGGATTGGCGGTCTTGGTGAGCTCGATGACGATCCGCAACCCCTGACGATCGGATTCATCCCGTAGGTCGGCCAGGCCTTCCAGGTCCCCGCTGCGCGCCAGCTCGGCGATACGCTCGATCAGGCTCGACTTGTTGGTTTGGTAAGGGAGCTCGGTGACGATGATGCGCGACCGACCGCGGCCCATCTCCTCGACGTGGGCGCGCGCCTGGACGGTGACCTTGCCTCGACCGGTGCCATAGGCGGCACTCAGTCCCTCGCGCTCGTCCTTGGCGCGGATGATGATCCCGCCGGTGGGGAAGTCCGGTCCCTGGATGAAATTCATCAGGTCATCCAGGCTGATCCGTTCCATGTGCGACCAGTTGTCCAGCAGGAAGATCAGCGCGTCGCAGATCTCGCCCATGTTGTGTGGCGGGATCGACGTGGCCATGCCGACGGCGATGCCGGTGGCGCCATTGACCAACAGGTTCGGGATGGCGGTCGGCAGGACAGTCGGTTCTTGCAGCGTGCCGTCGAAGTTGC
>JBGOYQ010000117.1:0-4807 GCA_041479735.1 Anaerolineae bacterium
ACCTCCCAGGCTGGGATGATCCTTGGTTGTCCAACGCTACTGACGTCAGGGGGTCAAGCACAGATCGCGCCCGGAACCAGGCACGGACACGCCGCTCTCGCCCGGGTCCCGTGGGCCAACGGGCGAATGATACCTGACCGGCTCCTTTTTGTCCAGCACTTCACAATCGGTCCGGCCGCAAGGCCGCCACGATCCGCATCTCAAGCATGCCGGTCGGCGAGGCCTCGGCCATGACGCCCGGCCCGATGAAGACGATCCGATCCACGGACATGCAGCCTCTCGGACCCGTCCGTCCCCGGCACGCCGCGCCCTACGCGTCCGGATGCCGGGTTCACGCCAGCGCAAGAGGGGATCAACCCCGGGAGAAGTACTGGAGCGCCAGGCGCACGCGCGATTCGACGTCGGGCGGCGATCCGGCCGGGATCGCCTGGACCGCCGCCTGCGCCTCGACCAGGTTGTAGCCAAGGGTGGTCAGGACGCCCAGGACGTCGCGGTCGGCCTCCAGACTCACCACACCCGGGCCCGAGGGCGCGGCCATGCGGTCTTTCAGGTGGAAGATGATCTTCTCAGCCGTCTTGCGCCCGATGCCCGGCACTTTCGACAGGATCTCCGGCTGGCCCTGCGCGACCGCGGCGCGTATGCCGTCGGGCGAGAGGTGCGAAAGGGCGGCCAGGGCCAGACGAGGACCGATGCCATTCACCTGCATGAGCAGGTCGAACAACTCGCGTTCTTCGGTGCTGCCGAAACCGTACAGGCTGAGCGCCTCCTCGCGGACGATCAAGCGCGTGTGCAGGAACATGGGCTGGCCGACGGCCGGGGCCGCCTCCAGAATCGAGGCGGGCACCGCCAAGCGCAGGCCGACTCCACCGACCTCAAGGACCAGTTCACCGGCCCCTAAGTGCTGCACGATACCGCGTAACGAGGCGATCAAGCTCCCCCTCCCATTGCGGTCAACCGGCGTGAGATGCCCTGCGAGTGAACGTGACAGATGGCCACGGCCAGCGCATCGGCGGCATCATCCGGATGCGGAATCGCCGGCATCCCCAGCAGGATGCGGACCATCTCCTGCATCTGCCGCTTGTCCGCATCCCCATAGGATGCCACGGCCTGCTTGACTTCGCGCGGCGAGTACTCGCCGACCGTGACCCCGGCCTGAGCCAGAGCCAGCAGAGCCACGCCGCGCGCCTGCCCGACGGAAATTGCCGTCGTGACGTTTCGCTGAAAGAACAATTTCTCCACCGCCCCGCTCTCTGGACGATGGAGATTTAACAAGTCGATCAACGCGGCGTGGAGCTGCATCAGGCGTTCCGGCATCGGCGCATCGGCCGGCGTTTCGACCACCCCGTAAGCGACCAGCTCCAACTCGCCGGACTCGGGTTGGCGAATAAGCCCGAAGCCGGTCGTCGCCGTGCCCGGATCGATCCCGATCACCAACATCCTGGCCGGCCCCCCGGCCCGATCCGCCTCGGAGCCTGCGGGAATAGGCGGTCTTGGAGTGATGGATTTGCAAGTGTGCTGGTTGTGGCTTCGCCCCAACCAGCACACTTGTGATGACTCCCCACACTCATGCCATTCTTCCGCAACCTGCTAGGCCGTCTCCAACAGGGCCACGGCCTCGTCGGTCACCTGGAGCGTCGAATAGACTCGCTGCACATCGTCGAGCTCCTCGATCGCTTCGATGATCCGCATGACCTGAAGGGCCCTCTCTGGCGGCAGCTCAACGGTTGAGGTCGGCTGCATGCGCAGCTCGGCCTCGATCGGGTGGAACCCGCCTGCGTTTAAACGATCGCTGACAGCCTTGAAGGCCTCGACGGGGGCCGTGATCTCGATGTCCTCCCCACCGACGTTGACATCCTCCGCGCCGGCTTCGACTGCCACCTCAAACACCTTGTCCGAGTCCAGGCCTTCCGCCAAGAGGGCGAAATAGGCCACCCTCTTGAACTGCCAAGCGACCGAACCGGCCTCCGCCAGGTTTCCCCCGCCCCGCGACAGAATGTGCCGCAATTCCGCCACCGTCCGGTTGCGGTTGTCCGTGACCACGTCGGTCAGCAGGGCGACGCCGTTGGTGGCATAGCCTTCGTACATGACCTGCTCGAAGGCCGCCGCGTCTTTGTCGTCTCCCGTCCCGCGCCGGACGGCCCGATCGATGTTCTCCTTGGGCATGTTGGCGGCACGGGCGCGGTCCACAGCCAGCCGCAGTCCGAAATTGGCCTCGGGGTCTCCCCCGCCCTCACGGGCGGCCATAGCGATCTCGCGCGCCAGCCGGGTGAACACGTTGCCCCGGCGAGCGTCGTTTGCGGCTTTCTTGCGTTTGATTGTCGACCACTTGGAATGTCCAGACATGGGTTTGACCTTCAACGCCTTGAGGGCGGCGAAGTCAGGCTGGAACGACTTCGCAACGGGGATGTGACCGGATTATACCATCGGGCCCCGCGCCGAGCCAACACACGGCGCTCTCGAAGCCTGCACGCCGGCGGTCAGATCTGCTCCGCCAGCAGGCCTCGAAGCGTGCGCAGGGCGTCGACGCTCTGCCCGCGGTAGTGATTGTTGGCGTAGACCAGCGTGACCGGGAGGTCCGCGTCGAGCTGGCGCAGCTTTGGGACCCACTCCCGCATCTCGGCCTCGGAGTACGTGTAGTCGTAGCGCTGCCAGCCGTGCTCGTGCTCCCACCAATCTTTGGCGTTGCGTCCGTGGAAGCGGACGTACCCGAGCGGGCCACTCGCCCTGGCGATCGGCGGCATCAGCCCCTTGAGCTGCGGCTCGTCGACCGAGCAGTATCCGAGCTGCAGCGAGGCAAGCTGCGCGAAAGTCTCTTCGGCAACCCAGGCGCTGTCGCGGAACTCCACGACCACGGGCACGTCCGCTAGGCCTTCCCGCAGACTCCGCAGGTAGTCGCGATTGGCGGGCGTGGCATGAAACGAAAACGGGAACTGTGCCAGGACGCACGCCAGGCGGCCTCCGTCTACGAGCGGGGCCAGGCCTGCGCGGAATCCCGGGAAGTCCGGATTCTCTCGCTCATGCGTCAGGCTGCGGTGGGCCTTGACCGAGAAGAGGAACCCGTCCGGGGTTCGATCGACCCAGCCCGCCACCGTTCGCTGGCTGGGCGGGCGATAGTAGGTCACGTTGAGTTCGACGGTGTCGAATTCGTTGGCGTAGAACGCCAGCCACTGGCTGCGCGGCAGGTCCGCAGGATAGAATGGGCCGACCCAGTCGTCGTAGGAGAAGCCGGAGGTGCCCAAGCGAATCATATCAGCAGCACGCCGGCGCCGTCGATCGCGCCGGCTTTGAGGTCGAGCAGCGCCCGATTGGCGTCCTGCAGCGCGTACGTGCGGACCGTCGAGTGCACCGGAACCTCGGTCGCCAACCGCAAGAACTCGATGCCGTCCTGGCGGGTCGCGTTCGCGACGCTGCGCAACGTGCGTTCGCCGTAGACCAGCCGATAGGGCATCTCTGGGAGCGGGCTCATGGCGATGGCATTGATCGCCAGCGTCCCGCCCGGGCGAAGCTTCTCCAGGATCAAGGGTACGAGCCCGCCGGCAGGGGCGAACAAGACCGCTCGGTCCAACGGGCGTGGAGCCCGCTCCTCGATTCCGCCGCACCAGGCCGCCCCCAACTGCGCCGCCAGCCGGCGATGGTGCTCCCCACGCGTGAAGACGTACACGCTGCATTCCCAGTAGCGGGCGACCTGGATCGCCAGGTGCGCGCTGGCGCCGAAGCCGATCAGCCCGACGGTCTCACCCGTGTGGACGTCGGCCTTGCGCAGCGCCCGATAGCCGATGATGCCGGCACACAGCAACGGTGCCGCCTGCTCGTCCGTCAGTCCGGCGGGCAGTGGCAGGGCAAAGCGAGAATTGGATAGCATGACCTCGGCGAAGCCCCCATCGACGTGGAAGCCTGTGAAGCTGGCGTCGTTGCACAGGTTCTCTTCGCCGCGGCGGCATGCCTCGCAAGTGCCACACGCCGAGTGCAGCCAGGGGACACCGGCCCGATCGCCGACCTCCCACCCCTCCACGTCTTGCCCGACAGCCTCGATGATCCCGACGACCTGGTGTCCAGGGGTGATAGGGTACGAAGGCGGGGTGATCTCGCCCTCGACCAAATGCAGATCCGTGTGGCACACGGCGCAGGCGCGGACGCTCAAGAGGATTTGGCCGGGGCCGGGGCGCGCGACGGCCATCTGTTCCGAGGCGAGAGGGGAACGTTCAATGGGGCCAGGTTTAGAAAGGCGGAAGGCCAGCATGCAGGCGCCCTTCGTCTAGGGAGCCAATCCGTCCTGCGGAGACGGCGCTTGCCGCCCCTGCAGGGGGAGACTTAAGCGTCGCTGCCCTTGCCGGCGATGAAATCCTCGGTCATCCGGCGGGCGATATCGTCCTTGAACTGTTTGGGAGGCGTCTTCATGAAGTAGGAAGACGGGGCTACGATCGGGCCGGACAGGCCGCGGTCGAGCGCCAGCTTGGCGCAGCGAACGGCGTCGATCACCACGCCGGCGGAGTTGGGCGAATCCCAGACCTCGAGCTTGAGCTCCAGGTTTAGAGGCACGTCGCCGAAGGTCGTCCCTTCCATCCGGATATAGCACCATTTGCGGTCGGTCAGCCACGGCACGTAGTCGCTCGGCCCGACGTGCACGTCATCGGGGTTCATCTTGTAGGGAAGCTGGCTGGTGACCGCTCCGGTCTTGGAGATCTTCTTGGACTCCAGCCGTTCGCGTTCGAGCATGTTGAGGAAATCGGTGTTGCCGCCGAAGTTCAGCTGGTAGGTGTGATCCAACCGCACGCCGCGATCCACGAACAGGGAGGTCAATACCCGG